>JADJLX010000001.1:0-300000 GCA_016709865.1 Bacteroidales bacterium | reverse complement strand
AGGCTCTGAGAGGATAACGATAATGTATAATCAGGCTGAACTAAAAGACTTAGTCGAAAAGGCTATCTTAAATCTTTCGTACAACACGGAGGCAGAAAAACTAATAGACCCTGTTAAATATATTCTTTCAATTGGCGGAAAACGTCTTAGGCCGGTTCTTGCCCTGATGGCTTGTAACCTGTACAATGACAAAATCGATGAGGCTGTTATGCCAGCTACAGGAATAGAGGTCTTCCATAATTTTACACTGGTACATGATGATATTATGGATCAGGCTCCTGTAAGAAGAAATTTCCCGACAGTTCATACCAAATGGAATATTAATCAGGCTGTTCTTTCAGGTGATGTGATGGCCTTTATAGCAAATGACTGTTTCCTGCAGGCCCCTTTGCACTGTATGGCTAAAGTCTTCAGGATCTTTAACAAAGCAGCTGTAGAAGTATGTGTCGGACAGCAGCTTGATATCGATTTTGAAAAAGCAACGATAGTTTCGCAGAATGAGTATATCCGGATGATAGAACTGAAAACTTCAGTTTTGCTGGCTGCAGCCGTCAGGATTGGTGCTGTAATCGGTGGCGCAGGGGATAAGGATTCAGATCTGCTTTATGAGTTTGGAAGAAACCTTGGACTGGCATTCCAGATACAGGATGATCTTCTTGACGCGTATGGAGATACCCGGGTTTTTGGGAAAGTGGCCGGCGGGGATATCATTTCAAATAAGAAGACATTTTTGCTGGTAAAAGCGCTAGAGATTGCATCAGGAAAAGAATTGAAAGAACTTAAGACACTATATTCACTTAAAGAATTCAATCCTGAGGAGAAAGTGAAGGAGGTAGTTACCATATATGATCATCTAAATATAAGATCTGTAACAGAAGAGCTGGCAAATGAGTATATAAACACAGCTTTTGGACTACTTGATAGAGTAAGTGTTGAAAGTGAAAGAAAAAAAGAGCTGGCACAACTGGCCAGCTCGCTTATCGGAAGAGATAAATAATCTATAGTTCGGAATTTTCGTTTTTCTTCATCCAGTCAATATTAAGAAGCACACCTACATTCAGCATAAACTGATTGTATTTGTTGTTGAAGACATATTTCGCTTCACCGTAAATATCCATCGTTTCGGTCATTTTCATATATGTTCCTATACCAATGTTAAGCCCCAGAGCATTATCTGACTCAGTATAATCCACGGAAGATTCATAATCATTCTTTTTCTTTGCTAATAATATATCAAGTCCTGCAATTCCGTAGAACTCATATTTGTCAAGAGAATTGAATACATAATGACCATTAATATCAAACATCATTGAAGAGACCTTAACTTTTTCTACCTGAAATTTTGTAATATTTGGATAGAAAAAAGTAAAAGATGGGGAGATATGAAGGGGGACACTTATCTCATATATTCCCTTAAATGAAACAGCCATAATACCGCTCCTGTTTTCAGGATAATCCATCTGATGAAAAGGGAATCCGCTGCTCAGAGCCAATCCTCCTCCAACTTTAGTGAACTGTGCATTCACAGTGGAGAGAACAGATAAAATAAGTACTAATGTCAGAACAAGCTTTTTCATATTTTACTTTTTTAAATAGTTATAAATAGTTTCTCTGGGTTATGCTGATAAAGATAGAAAAATAGAATAATTATTTCAATTATTAGTTATTGCTGATACTCATAAATTATTAAATTTGTATCTTCTGTAAAACTTTAATAAATAATAAATTCATATGTCACAGAATACCGGGAAAATCAGCCAGATCATCGGACCAGTGGTTGATGTCACTTTTGAGAAACAGGGTTATGAAATGCCAGATATCTTTGATGCTCTTGAAATTAAGAGAGACGACGGCACTGTTCTTGTTGTAGAATGTCAGCAGCATATCGGTGAGAGAACCGTTAGGACAATTGCTATGGACTCAACAGACGGTCTGCGCAGAGGTATGGATGTAATTGCTACCGGGCTCCCAATAACAATGCCGATCGGTGAACAGATCAGAGGCAGGCTTATGAATGTTACCGGTGAAGCAATCGACGGTATCGGAACTCTTGATAAAACAGGAGGTTACCCTATTCACAGAAAACCTCCTAAATATGATGACCTTTCTACTGAAAAAGAAATTTTGTTTACCGGTATCAAAGTAATTGACCTTATCGAGCCTTATTCAAAGGGTGGTAAAATTGGTCTGTTCGGCGGTGCAGGTGTTGGTAAGACAGTTGTTATCCTTGAACTCATCAATAATATTGCAAAAGCATACTCCGGACTTTCTGTGTTTGCAGGAGTAGGTGAAAGAACAAGGGAGGGAAACGACCTTCTGCGTGAGATGCTTGAGGCAGGTGTTATAAACTATGGTAAGGATTTTCTTGAAAACATGAAATCGGGGGGATGGGATCTCTCAACAGTTGATAAAGATGCTCTCAAAGAATCAAAGCTTGCACTGGTATTCGGACAGATGAATGAGCCTCCCGGAGCAAGAGCACGAGTAGCTCTTTCTGGTCTTTCCGTTGCTGAACATTTCAGGGATGGAGACGGGAAAAGTGGTGGAAGAGACATCCTGTTCTTTATGGATAACATATTCAGGTTTACACAGGCTGGTTCTGAGGTCTCTGCACTTCTTGGAAGGATGCCTTCAGCAGTTGGTTATCAGCCTACTCTGGCCACTGAGATGGGTATGATGCAGGAACGTATTACTTCAACAAAGAACGGATCAATAACATCAGTTCAGGCTGTTTATGTACCTGCTGATGACCTTACCGACCCGGCACCTGCTACAACATTTGCCCACCTCGATGCAACTACTGTATTAAGCCGGAAAATTTCAGAACTTGGTATTTATCCGGCTGTTGATCCGCTCGATTCAACATCGAGGATCCTGACTGCCGAAATAGTCGGTGAAGCCCATTATAACTGCGCTCAGCGTGTTAAAGAGCTATTACAGAGATATAACGAACTTCAGGATATTATTGCAATCCTAGGTATGGACGAACTTTCGGAAGACGACAAGCTTGTTGTTCACCGTGCAAGAAGGGTTCAGAGATTCCTTTCACAGCCATTCACTGTTGCTGAATCATTTACAGGTATAAAGGGAGCACTTGTCTCTATTGAAGATACAATAAAGGGATTCAACATGATCATGGATGGAAAGGTTGACCAGTATCCTGAGTCTGCATTTATGCTTGTTGGTACGATCGAAGATGCTATTGAAAAGGGCGAAAAGATCCTTGCCCAATCAAAATAAAAATATTTTCTGATGAAAATAGAGATTATCACACCTGATAAAAAAGTATACGAAGGCGATATTAAATCTGTAAGAGTCCCCGGTAAGAAGGGATCCTTTCAGGTTCTGAAAGATCACGCACCGATTATTTCCACCCTTGAGCAGGGCATAGTAACAATGGTTGAAACGGAAGGTGAAGAAAAGGTTTTTGAAATCAGCAGTGGTGTGATTGAAGTTAAAGCCAACAAGATAATCCTGTTGGCCGATTCTGTGAAATAAGCTCTACAGAATGAATCCTGATGAATTTCGGAAACATGCCCATGAACTTGTCGACTGGATGGCAGGTTATATGGAAAATGTGGAAAAATATCCTGTAAAATCATCAGTTACCCCGGGAGATATATTTAACAAAATTCCTGACACTCCTCCATCTGAATCAGAACCCTTCAGTGCTCTGATGAAGGACTTTGAGGAGATAATTATGCCGGGTATAACTCACTGGCAGAATCCCAGTTTCTTTGCGTATTTTCCAGCTAACACAAGTCCTCCTTCAGTTCTTGCGGAGATGCTTGTATCTGCACTCGGAGCACAGTGTATGATATGGGAAACATCTCCTGCTGCTGCTGAACTGGAAGAGAAGATGATGATCTGGCTCAGGAATATGATTTGCCTGCCTGAAGGATTTGAAGGTGTAATACAGGATTCAGCCTCAACGGCTACCCTGGCTGCGATACTCACTGCCCGTGAGAAAGTTACAGAATTTTCTGTTAATGCGGAAGGTGCTGAAAGTGCTGGAATCCTTAGAGTCTATTGCTCAGATCAGACTCACTCTTCAGTGGAAAAGGCTGTTAAAATAAGTGGAATTGGCAGAAAAAACCTTATTAAGGTCCCTGTAAGAGATGACTTTTCAATGAATACTGAAAAGCTGGAGGAAGCAATAACGGAAGATATCAAGCGGGGTTTTGTTCCATGTTGTGTAGTAGCAACTCTCGGTACAACCGGAACGACAGCTATAGACCCATTAAGGGCAGTAGGAGAGATTTGCAGCAAGAATAGTGTCTGGCTTCATGTTGATGCCGCAATGGCCGGCACGGCCCTTATCTTGCCCGAGTTTCAATGGATGCTCGACGGGAAAGAATATATCGACAGTTTTGTATTTAATCCGCATAAATGGATGTTTACGAACTTCGATTGTACAGCATATTTTGTAAAGGATGCAGGTACTCTTATCCGGACTTTCGAGGTTCTCCCCGAGTATCTCAAGACCAGGACACGTGGAAAAGTAAACGACTATCGTGATTGGGGAGTACCTCTGGGCAGGAGGTTCCGGGCACTGAAGCTGTGGAGTGTAATCAGGAGCTATGGAACAGATGGCCTTAAGGAGAAAGTACGCTGCCATATAGATATTGCCTCAAAGTTAGCAAGGATGATCTCAGAAGAGACAGATTTTGAGATTCTTGCACCGGTGGTTATAAGCGTTGTCTGTTTCAGATACAGGCCGGCCGGTTATAGTAATGAACAACTGAACAAGATAAATGAGAAGCTGAATCATCTTCTGAATGATTCCGGGAAACTCTATCTCAGCCATACAGTTTTAAACGGGAAATACACTCTCAGAATGGTAACCGCACAAACAAATGTAACTATTGAGCATGTCGAAAGGGCATGGATTAATATCAAATCCACTGCAAGGGGCTTATCAAAATAGGTGATTATAAGTTTCTCTTTCCGAGCGTCATTCCGAAAAGATCCATATTAAATAAAATCTCAAATACAGGTTTCTGTTTTATATCCTTCCAGGCTGTCTGTACACCTCCGGAGATCATATAAGGGATTCTCAGTATGTGAAAATCTGCAAGCAACTCAAAGCCAAACGATTTGAAGGTTTCATTGTAGTTGTGATAGTAGCTGGTTGCCATCCCTGAGGGATCCTTGGCTAAAAAATAGTTCCCTGTTCCGGAGGCATAATCATAGAAAAGACTTGTTCTAATCCTTTTTAAATAGAGGATACTGGAAATGTTAAAATCGGGATAAGCCAGAGGTATTACATAATCGGCAGAAAGAAATTCAATGTCTTTTGAAATGATATTCCTGTATCCTCGGGGCAGAGATGCCCTGTTACTATACAGGTATTTTCCAACTTCCTGTTTCTCTTTTTCAAGTCTTATTTTTATGCCGTTATCAGGTAATAATCCGGGGAAAAAGAAGGATGTTTTCAGAGATATACTTGTTCCATAAATTCTCCTGTCGAATGGTGCATAGGAGTAATTCAGATCAATTGTCTGTGCCCATTTTGGATATATGTTACGGAGAGCTGAGCGGGTGTAATTCGAAAAATATACCCTGCCGGAAAAGATGGTCTGACCATAGTCATACGTTCCTCCGTCAATATCTTTAAGAAACACATATCTGTTATGGTATTCTGATGTAAATGACGGACGAAGATACTCTGTGAATCTTCCGGATGAAAAGCGAAATGGGAAGGAAACGGCATTCGAGAATCTTATGCCAGGCTGAATATCTGAGGGATCACCAACAGTTTCTCCCACTTTATAGATCTGGGGATCATCGCCATAGTCGAGTTGAGATTCAATAACGGGATACCAGCCACTCCATGTTACCCTTGAGTGTATAACATGATTCTTTTCCTGTGAGTACTCATATCCGATTGTTGAAGTCAGGGTACTTAAAGTATTTTGTGTCAATAATGTAATTCCTGGTCTCAGGGAGGTCGGATCTGTCTTTATCTCTTCCAGATCGGCGTAAAACGGCATCCAGCTGTGAAATCTGAAAAGATGCTGCCACTTTCTGTACGGTACAGGATTATAATCACTTGTCTCTGCCGGAATTAATTCTTCAGATTTAGTGTTTACACGGTTAATCAGAAATGACGTAGAGCTAATATTCTGTGGCTCATCATAATCTGATAATGCGGAAATGCACACGGAGTTTCCGTCAGATGAATAATCACTGAAGATTATCCTGTTGTTATCCAATGTAAGGTCGCTTACCCCGAATCTTGATCTTGTAATACCGGTTTTCTTTTTATCAGGTGTTATGAGAAAGACGTTGTCAGTCCCTGATTGTGAGGTAATGTAATAAAGGGAGTCGTTTCTGAGCTGTGATGACTGGATATCTTCGTTTCCGGATTCCAGAAGAGTTTTCCAGGAGTTTTCTGCCGGAGAATATGAAAAAATTCCTTCACCACTCTCTGTTAAATAAATAACAGTAATTTCCCTGCCACCTCCAGACCACTGTGGTCGCTGTAGATAGAGGTTTTGAGGAGACGGGATATTTTTAAGAATATTTCCTGTCTCAGATTCTATCAGAACAAGGTTATTAATGTTTGAAATTGTGTTTTCAACAGCACAGATTGTTTTTCCGTCGGGAGATATTGCGGCGGAAAGATATCTTGTCTTTCGGGATAGTTTTCTGGTCATATTATTTCGAAGATCAAGGATTTTAATAACAGAATAATCCCTGTTCTCCCATCTGGTATCCGCCTCTGTTTCAACCCATACAATCTTCCCATTCCCGTACGAAATATACCACGGATACATCTGTCCTGGTATATGTAGTCTTTTTTCTGTCTTTTCAGATGGCTTTATAAGGACGAATACCGGAGGATCCGAAAGAGATGTTTTAATTGATATAATACTATCCTTTCCTGCAAAAACAGGTGAATAGTAGTTTATGTATCTTCCTTTTTTATCAGGATTCATCGTCTCATAAACTCTAGTATCTCCTTCCGCTGAATCTTCAGTCCAGATACTCCTGAGGGAATCAAATGCTTCCCGGTAAAGTCTCTTTTTTGTCAGTCCTGCACTCTTGTTGAGGCTTATGTTTACAGGAACTATTGAGAATGGCTGTTCTGCCGTAAATTTCAGGACCCTGTTCCAGATCTGAGGATCATATTTCGCCAGCGACCATGTTACCATCTGATAACCATACTGGTAATGATCAGGCACAAAGTTACGATATGAACCATTCAGGCTTTTGTCGTAACTGTAATAGCCGTTTTTTTCTACTGTGAGTGCTTTAAGCTGTTTCTGAAATGAGGGACTTCTCCCTCTCCCTGAGCCTGTAAGATATGTTTCTGCAAAAACAGCATCTCCCTCAAGGAACCAGAGAGGAAGAAGAGAGGCAACAATACCGGTGAACTGTTCTCCCATTGGAATTGTCATTAATCTTGAAAATCCACTGTTTAATGCTTCCATCTGGAAAACATGTGTGAGTTCATGTACCGCAAGTTGCCTATTCGGATCGAGAGGGATTGTATTTTGCTCGGGAGTAGGATAGATCTCCATTCTTTTGGGAGCCCAGGCAACATAACCATTTGAACGGGTGGAATAATTATGAATGACTACAGGAATTCTGAATTTTTTTTCAGGAAAGAGAGTTACTAATTTTGAATAAGCCTCGTCAAGCGATTTAGCAAAAGCCCGTCCTCCTGCATCATATTTTTCAGGATAAATAACTGTAAACCTGCCTGTTTTTATCTGCATCCATTTCAGAGATGCCGGATCCTGTCCGGTTTCGTAAAACTGGGCAGAGACAATACAGGTAGAGAAGAATAATGATAGAATTATTAAACAAAGAGATGATCTCATTTATCAAACAAATATTGGTCAAAAGTAGTAAAATAAGTGAGCTGTAAACCGTTGACGGTAGTTTGAAAAAAATAAGTAATTTCGTCAGCTGATCTTATATTTGATTTTCCGGGAAACACAAACAGATAAAATGAAGAATTACAGGCTCATAAATAACATTTCAGGATGGGTAGTTTTTGCTGTTGCAGCTGTTACTTACCTTATGACACTGGAACCCACTGCTAGTCTCTGGGATTGCGGGGAATTCATTGCTTCCGCATTTAAACTTGAAGTCGGACATCCTCCCGGGAACCCGGTATTTATGGTTATGGCTCGTTTCTTTACTCTTTTTGCCGGAGGTGATGTATCAAAAGTTGCTGTAATGGTGAACGCTATGTCAGCTCTTGTAAGTGCATTTACAATTCTGTTTTTGTTCTGGACAATTACACATCTTGCTAGAAAAATCCTGCTTAATGACGAAAGTAAATTCAGTCAGGGCCGGTTAATTGCAGTTATGGCTGCAGGTTTTGTCGGTTCACTGGCTTATACCTTTTCCGATTCTTTCTGGTTTTCTGCAGTTGAAGGAGAAGTGTATGCAACATCCTCATTATTTACTGCTTGTGTATTCTGGGCTATCCTGAAATGGGAAGATGTGGCTGATGAGCAGTACGCCGACCGCTGGCTGATCCTTATAGCATTTCTTATGGGTCTGTCGATAGGTGTTCACCTTCTTAACCTTCTGGCCCTGCCTGCTATTGTACTCGTCTATTATTTCAAAAAGTTTGAGTTTTCATGGAAAGGATTTCTCTTTTCTTTGTCAACTTCTGTTGCTCTTCTGGCACTTCTGATGTATGGGATCATGCCCGGAGTTGTAATTATCTCATCAAAATTTGATCTGTTTTTTGTAAATACACTGGGACTTCCTGTTAACAGCGGAATGGCATTTCATATTATTTTGCTGGCTGCTCTTTTTATACTTTCGGTCAGGTTCTCCTTTACTTCAAATAACACAACCAAAAATGCCCTCTTTGCCATTGCCGCTCTGTTTTTTGTTGGTATTTGGATAATTTCCGGCTCTGCCATACTTAATATTCTGGTTCTTGTTTCAGTATCGGGACTTATCTGGTATATCGCGGGAAAGAGCAGAACAATACTCAATACCTCAATGACCGCTATAATGGTTATAATGATCGGTTATTCGTCAAATGCAATTATCGTCATCAGATCAACAGCTGATACTCCTCTTAATGAAAATAATCCTTCAAATCCATTCAACCTGCTCTATTTTCTTAACAGGGAGCAGTATGGGCAGAGGCCGCTTTTTCACGGGGCATATTATAATGCACCTGTTACTGATTATAAAGATGGTAAACCCAAATATGCACTTGAAAAAGGAAAATATATAATTACCGGAAAAAATCTTGAAAGGATTTATGATCCGCGTTTCATGACCCTGTTTCCAAGGATGTGGAGCGACCAGGAAGATCATATCAGCGTATATGAACAATGGGGAGAGGTGAAAGGAACTCCTCTTCAGACAACTGACCAGGCAGGCGAGAAAAAAGTAATAAGACGTCCGACTTTCGGAGAGAATCTGAGGTTTATGTTTTCCTATCAGTTTGGGTATATGTACTTCAGGTATTTCATGTGGAACTTTTCAGGAAAGCAGAACGACACTCAGGGAACAGGTGGTGCTGTTAACGGCAACTGGATTACAGGAATTAAATTCCTGGATGAACCAAGACTTGGAACAGCAGATCTTCCTGCAGAACAGAAAAACGATACTTCACGGAACAAGTATTTCCTCCTTCCTTTCCTGCTTGGATTAGCAGGTATGTTTTATCACCTCAACCGCGACAACAGAAACTGGGGAATAATCGGTATCCTCTTCATAATGACAGGAATAGCAATTGTGATTTATCTGAACCAGTATCCGAACCAGCCAAGAGAAAGAGATTATGCCTATACAGGATCTTTCTACTTCTTTTCTGTATGGATAGGGCTTGGAGTACTTGCTTTATTCGATTTATTTTCAAAAGTTGTCAGCGAGAAAATTGCAGCACCGGTTGCCGGAGTGCTCTGTTTTGTGGCTGTACCTTTGGTTATGGGCTCAGAGAACTGGGATGATCATGACCGTTCGGGACGTTATCTGGCAAGAGATGTTGCAAAAAACTATCTTAATTCGTGTGCTCCTAACGCTATTCTGTTTACAAACGGCGATAACGACACCTTCCCGTTATGGTATGCACAGGAAGTTGAAGGAACCAGAACCGATATACGTGTTTGCAACCTGATGCTGCTTAACACAGACTGGTATATAAACCAGATGAAAAACAAAGTATATGAATCTGCTCCTCTTCCTGTTACACTGCCTGTAAAAAAATATTATGACGGTATTAACAACCAGGTTTTTATTGTGGAAAAAACAAAAGACCCTGTTGACATTTCAACTGTGATCGAGTGGATAAAAAGTGATAATAAGGGCACTAAAGTTCAGGTTTCGACTACTGAAATGCTCGATGTTGTGCCTACAAAAATAATCAGGATCCCTGTTGATGCAGCAAAAGTTATCGCCTCCGGAACAGTTAAGCCTGAGGATGCCGACAAAATTGTTCCATACATCGATATCAAACTGAAGGGGAATTCAATTTTGAAAAGTCAGCTCATTGTCCTTGACATACTTGCACACAATAAATGGGAACGCCCGATTTATTTTGTAACGGGATATCACAATGATGCTTTTGGCCTTGAGGAATATTTTCAGCTTGAAGGACTTGCTTTCAGACTTGTTCCTATTAAATCGCAAAATAAGAACTGGCTTGAATATGGAAGGATAGATGCCGATATTTTGTATGAGAATATGATTAAGAAATTTGCCTGGGGCGGTGCAAATGATCCCAAGGTAAATATTGACTATAACCATAAGCGTACAATAATTGTTATCAAAGCAAGGCTTAATCATGCCAGACTGGCAAAGGAACTTGTTGCTGAGGGAAAGAATGAGAAAGCAATAGAGGTTCTTGATTATTGTATGAATGCACTGCCGCTTGAGAAGGTTTCATATGATCCTTATGTGGCAGATATTATTGAAGCCTATTTTGCTGCAGGAGCAACCGAAAAAGCTGTCGCTATGACGAACGATTTTAGTAAGTATTATTTTGAACAGCTTGACTATTATCTTAAACAGAGGCCATACATTATCAATTCAGCCGAGTTTGAAATACAAACAGCTATCCAGTACACATCAAGGGTTGCAAATGCATGCGAGGCATATGGTAAGAACGAACTGGGTCAGGAGATAACATCAAAACTTGAAGGATATTATGCCGACTATGTGAAGATGGTGCAGCCTTCCGGAAATTAGAAGTCGAAATCCATTAACCACAAAGCACACAAAGGATACTCAAAGTACACAAAGTATTTTTTTTATTCGATAGTCCCTATTAAGAATAATCCTTTGTGGCCTTCGTGTAAATTCTTTGTGCCCTTTGTGGTTAGATAAAGGTATGGTTGATTACTATTGTTGGAAAACAGTTGTGGTTGTTCTGAGATATTTTTCAATTAGGAAGAATATCTTCTCGGGATAAATAGGCTTAAGGACATATTCACTGCAGCCCGCAATATAAGCATCTGTTTTTGCCTGTTCGGAAGAGTATGCGGTAATCATTATTACAGGAGTACCTTTTCTTTCTTTTCGGAAAATTCTGATGCACTCAATACCATTTATCAGAGGAATAAGAAAATCCATGAAAACCAGATCTATTGCAGGTTTTCCTTCATTTAGATATTCAACAAATTCTTTGCCTGTACGAAAGATTTTAACATCAGCGCCTGAATTCTTCAGCAGAGTCTCATAGTATTTTATCGATGGGAGATCATCCTCTACAATTACCAGATTTTTTCCTTCAAGCTCCAAGTTGCTGATATTCAGGGTCATTATCGCTATTTTTTAAACATCTATAAAATTACTATAAGAAAATCAGCAGGAACTGCTATAATACCGCAGTTATTAACATTTTATCAACATTCCCGGAAGATCATGACTCCGGCAGATTTGGTTTCTAAAATAAAATTGTGCAAATTCGTATTAATAATACCTGAATAACATGTTAAAACAGATCCGCTTTATCAGAGCTTCAATCCTGTCATTAGGATTGTTATTGTTTATCAGTAATGGTTACAGCCAGGGAGGATTGGACGACGGGACCCGTTCTGTATTTATCTTCGATATATCAAAATATATTGATTACGGACCCGGATTTGCAGATTCCGCAATATTCAGGATAGGGATTCTTGATAATACCTCTGAACTTTTCTGGGAAATGGGAAACCTTGCGAAAACCCGGAAGACGATTCAGGACAAACCTGTTGAACTTGTTGCTTTCAGAAGGGAGGAGGACATTCTTCATACTCAGGTATTGTATATAAATAAGGCAAAAGGATTTAACCTTAATAAAGTTAAAGCTAAACTTGAAGGTCATCAGACATTGCTGATCACAGAAGGCTATGAATTCAGGGAATCAATGATCAATTTCATGGGAGTTAAGGGACAAATGCCAAACTATGGTGTGAATGAAGATATGATCAAAAAGGCCGGAATGAACGTTAATCCCAATATGCTTACCCAGGCAATTAAAACAAAGGAAGACTGGGAAAACCTTTTTGGAAAGGCGAGCGAACAGATTGTGATACAGCGCGATACTATTCGCCAACAGCTTGAAATGATAAATAATCAGAAAGCTGAAATACTACGACAAAAAGCTCATCTCGACAGCCTTAATCAGGAGATTGCGATTAAAGAAAAAACCCTTAATGAAAAACAAAAAGTTCTCGACAGACAGTTTGTCCAGATAAGTAAACAGCAGGGTGAGATCACTGTTCAGAAGCAGACTATTGTTCTGCAGCAGAAAGAGGTACAGATACAAAAGGATACTCTGACAAATCAAAAGGAAAAGATAAACCTTCAGTTAGCCAGGATTGATGAGCAGCTTAAAAGAATCTCAGAGCAGGACAACAAGATCAAAGTCCAGCTGGAAGCTATTGAAAAACAGAAACTTATACTCTATTTTGTATTGTTTGCTTTACTCCTCGTCAGTTTTCTCGGGTACTATATCTACAGAGGATATAAGATTAAGAAAGAAGCCAATATAAGGCTCGAGGAGAAAAACCGGATTATATCAGCCCAGAAGGATGAGATTGAACAGCAGAGAGACCTTGCTGAAGCTCAGCGTGACCAGATTGCATACCAGAAGAAGCATATTACCGATAGTATAATGTATGCAAAGAGAATTCAAACTGCACTTATACCTTCTCTTGAACTCTTCAGCGATAAGCTGGAACACTTTGTATTATATAAACCGCTGGCTATTGTAAGCGGTGACTTTTACTGGGTTTCATCCCAGGGGAACCTTCAGGTTATTATTGCAGCCGACTGTACTGGTCATGGAGTTCCGGGTGCCTTTATGAGCATGCTTGGAGTAACGATGCTAAATGAAATCGTAAACGGGAAGCATGTCCTGATGCCCGACCAGATAATTGAAGAACTTCGTGCCGGTATTATTAAGGCACTGAAACAGGTTGCCGAAGAAGAGAGTATAAAGGACGGAATGGATATCGCTGTTCTTGTTATTGATTTTGACAAAAATAAACTCTATTACTCAGGAGCAAATAATCCGCTCTATCTGATCAGGGGCAATGAGCTTATTCATTACCGGGCTGATAAGATGCCGGTTGCCATTCATTATAAAATGACACCATTTACCCTTAATGAGATTGATCTCCAGAAGGGAGATGCCATGTATATTTTCTCTGATGGTTATTGCGACCAGTTTGGCGGACCGAAAGAGAAGAAATTTATGTCTGCCCAACTAAAAGAAACCCTGATTGCAATGGCAGGAAAACCAATGCTTAAGCAGGGTGAGCGGCTAAATGAGATATTTGAAGAGTGGCGCGGAGACAACTCTCAGGTTGATGACGTGACTATGATAGGAGTCAGGTACTAATTACCTGCAAACCCATTTAGTTGTAACCCCTAATACCGTAACATCAGGAGTAGCCTGAATCTTTACCAGGTCTGCATCACAATATTCTGTTTCTGTGCCTGCTGTAATCAGTGATCCGGAAGAATTATATGTATTCTGTGAACAAACTTTACAGGTCAGTCCTTCGCAGGCATTAAACGAAAAAGCAACTAGTAAAAATCCGGCAGCATAGAGTAATTTCCTTTTCATATAATCATATTTTAAAGTCCAAAGATACTAAAACTCTTTTCTTTGTATGCAGCAATCTCCAAAATTGATAGTCATTGTATCAGGAATGAAAATATTTATAAATTGCATAAAAAATTAGCATCATGGAAGATTCAAAAATGAGAAAGCATGTAACCGTGGTCGGAGCTATTCATATCGGCTTCGGAATCCTCGGTCTGATAGGTGCTGTTGCAGCATTTTTTGCTTTGAGGTTTGCCAGCGGGTTTGTTGAAAATGACGAGACAGGAGTAATAGTACTCAGATTCCTGTCAATAAGTGTCCCTCTGCTTATAGGGTTCTTATCAACACTTGGACTGGTTGGCGGATTGGGGCTTCTGTCGTATCTGCCATGGGCAAGATACCTGGTTATGGTAGTTGCTGTGGTAGGATGCCTGAATATCCCGATAGGAACTTTAAAAGGGGTCTACTCCATCTGGGTATTAATGCAGGATGAGACTCTTAAATTATTTGAGAAGAAATAAAATTTTGAAAAAATATTATGGTAGAGACGCCCAAATCGGGCGTCTCTGCTTATTTTTGTACGGTGACTAATCTATAATATTATGGCTGACGACAATAAGATCATTTTTTCAATGTACCGTGTAGGGAAAACCTTTCCCTCCTCACAGGCAGGTGCTGAAAGATATATCTCTATCATTTTTCCTTGGAGCGAAAATCGGCATCATCGGTCTTAACGGATCAGGGAAATCAACACTTCTGAAAATAATTGCCGGTCTCGAAAAGGAGTATCAGGGAGAGGTTACATTTCTTCCAGGATACACTGTTGGACATCTCTCACAGGATCCTTTGCTTGATGAAAACCGTTCAGTAAGGGAAATCGTTGAGGAAGGAGTGAAGGATATAATGGAGATTATAAAAGAGTATGAAAAATAAATAACAGTTTCGGGGAACCTGAGGTATATGAAAATCCTGATAAGATGCAGCAACTGATGGATCGTCAGGCAGTACTTCAGGAAAAGATTGAATACCACGATGGCTGGAATATTGAGCATAAGCTGGAAAGGGCTATGGACGCACTCCGTTGTCCGGAAGGCGATGCAAGGGTAAATGTCCTTTCTGGAGGAGAACGGAGAAGGGTGGCGCTCTGCAGATTACTACTGCAGCAGCCCGATGTTCTTCTTCTCGATGAGCCTACAAACCACCTCGATGCAGAATCTGTTCAGTGGCTTGAAACAACACTCAAGCAATACCACGGAACAGTGATTTGCATCACTCACGACCGTTATTTCCTGGATAATGTAGCCGGATGGATACTCGAGCTCGACCGCGGCGAAGGAATCCCCTGGAAAGGGAATTATTCTTCATGGCTTGAACAGAAAGCAAAAAGACTGGAATCAGAAGAAAAAGGAAATGTTAAGAGACGCAAGATCCTTGAACGCGAACTTGAATGGGTCAGAATGTCCCCGAAAGCACGTCATGCAAAGTCGAAAGCCAGGTTAGGGGCCTATGAAAACCTCCTTAATCAGGATGTAAAACAGAAGGAAGATAAACTTGAAATATTTATTCCTAACGGACCACGCTTAGGCGACAAGGTAATCGAGGCGAAGTCTGTTACAAAAGCTTTCGATAATAAAGTATTATTTGAAGATTTGGAATTCAGCCTTCCTCCAAACGGAATAGTTGGTGTTATCGGACCAAATGGCGCCGGTAAAACAACTCTCTTCAGAATGATAATGGGACAGGAAGGGGCTGACAAGGGAAGCTTCAAAATAGGTGAGACCGTTACACTTGGATATGTCGACCAGGCACATTCTGCAATTGACCCTGCGAAAACAGTTTATGAGGTTATTTCAGGAGGACAGCAGGATGTAATGGTCGGAAACCGTCCGGTGAATGCACGTGCTTATGTGGCTCGTTTTAACTTCACCGGAGCCGATCAGGAGAAAAATGCGGGGTCCTTTCAGGAGGAGAGAGAAACAGGCTTCACCTTGCACTTACCCTTAAATCCGGCGCAAATGTTCTTCTGCTCGATGAGCCGACAAACGATATAGATGTTAATACTCTCAGAGCATTGGAAGAAGGTCTGGAGAACTTCGCCGGATGTGCTGTAATTATATCACACGACAGATGGTTCCTCGACAGGGTAACTACTCATATGATAGCCTTTGAAGGCAATTCAAAGGTGGTTTGGTTCGAAGGGAACTATTCAGATTATGAAGAAAACTATAAGAAGAGAGTTTCAGATACAACCCCTGCAAGGATTAAGTATAAGAAACTCGTGTAGGTGGCCAGGGATTGCTTCGTCCTCCTTCGTCGGACTCGCAATGACGGATACCTGAGAAAACATGCTTTAAGCTTGATTTAAGGAGACTTCATCAGATCACCCTCATCCGACATTCAATGCAGACGGGACCAGGATTGAGATCCAGTCTGCATTGCTTTCGGAAGATAACAAGTCTTTGAATATTTGTATTATTCCTGTACCTGACAAGTGGTTAAAACGGAAGAATTGATTTTATTTCAGTATTCCTATAGCTATTCCGGCAACAGGAGAGACACCTGAAAAATCGACATTAAACCAGTCCTTATATTTTGTGAATCCTTTTTCACCGGTGTATTCACAGAGCCTTATGTTTCCCCCTGCAAAAATATCAAGCGCAAGTACCTTAAAAAGAGGAATCTTCATGCCGATAACTGCACCGCCTGCATAAATATTAAGATGCTGAACTACCTGTCTGTCGACCATCTCAAATTTGCCTGGCTCTGTTTCCTCCATTTCCCGCTTATAACCGGTAATCTTCATATTTCTGTACATAAACTGAGGGGCTGCATATAAGCCTAAGGGTGCAGTTTTTCTTCCCGGGTGACTGGCTAAAAGATAATTACGGAACTGGACATTAAATCCTCCACCGGACATTACTTCTCCTGTATATGTCTCGTACTGGCGTGTACTCATATCCATATAGGCAAAACTCTGGTTTGAGAAATAGTAATTTGATAATCCCTGTGTGGTTGAATAAGTAGCCATTGCACTCAGGTTAACAGAAAAACGTGTATTAAGGATTCTTTCATATGACAGGCAGAATGTTCCTTCGAGGAGCCTTACAGGGTCGAGCATTATAGCGGAATTATATACAGGATAAAACTCCGGGACTTTTGCAACAGCTTCTTCTTTCTCAACTTCGGGCTGATTTTGAGCCTGCTGAACCGGACTCTGACTTATTCTTAACATTGAATCAACTTCATTCAACTTTTTTGTCATTTGCTGAGGATCAAAATCAAGCTCTTTTACCTTGGTATTCAGTTCTGTAAGTCTGATATCAAGTTCTTTTGGCTTGGCTTCCCAGAGTTTCATTTTTGTGTCAAGAAGATCAAGCTTGGAATCGAGTAACTGAAGTTTAATGTCGAGCATCTGCGATTTCTGCGTAATTGAGTCCTGACCATAAGATGCAGAACCAATTGCAAGCATTAATAATAATCCAATGACGATCATTGGAACGGAAAATTTTGTTTTCATAGCATTCAGGTTTTACTTAGACTTAGGTTGGTAATATTGTTTAATAATTGATTTTAGGGTTACTGTTAAGAAAATAACAAATATCCTGCCAGTTTTGATATTAGCTTATTTTTCATTTCATTTGAATAATACAAAACCTGATTCTAATACATATCAATATGATAAGAAGATCCTGTAGCATATTATTTTCGATAATTACGCTTCTCATTTTTTTAAATCAGAATACTGCAGCCCAGGATAAGAACTGGACTCATTTCAGGGGAAGTAATCTGAATGCAATATCTGTTTCCAGAGAGGCTCCTCTCAAATGGGATTCAACAGCAATTAAATGGAAGACGGAAATCCACGGAAAAGGATACTCCTCACCTGTTGTATATGATAATCAGATCTGGATGACTACCGGAACCCCCGACGGAAAGGAACTTTACGCTGTTTGTGCTGATTATCAGACCGGGAAGATTCTTCATGATATCAGAGTTGTAGTTCCTGATGAAACTATCGGAAAACACTCAATTAACACTTATGCTAGTCCCTCGCCATGTATAGAAAAGGGATTCGTGTATGTTCATTATGGCAGTCTGGGAACAGCCTGCATAAAGACAACCGACGGTTCAATTGTCTGGAAACGGACTGATCTTAAATGCAAGCATGTTCAGGGTCCGGGATCATCACCTGTAATCTATAAGAATCTGCTTATTTTGCATTACGAAGGGACAGATGTAAGATTTGTTATAGCGCTCGACAAATCAACGGGAAAGCAGGTTTGGCGTACTGATCGTCCGGAAGAGCCCTATAAGCCGTTACCAAACATTGGAACAAAGGCATATATTACACCGATAATCATTAATGTAAAAGGTCGCGATCTTTTAATCTCAAATGGTTCAGCAGCCTGTTTCGCTTACGATCCACTTACCGGAGAGGAAGTCTGGCGCGTTATCAGGGGTGCAGAGTCGACAGTTCCGATGCCCATATCGGAAAATGGCATTGTTTATTTCTATACAGGTTTTATGGTTGATGCAGAGTCTTCAAATTTCACAGAGCTTCTTGCGGTTAACCCTGATGGTAAAGGTGACATCACAGCAACTAATGTTCTCTGGAGAAAGAGAGATAATCAGACCCAGACACAGATGCTGACACCAGTTATAAAAGATGGCTTGATTTATACAGTTAATACCAGAAATATGCTGATGTGCATTGATGCAAAGACAGGGGAGGAGATCTGGTCGGAACGGCAAAGGACCAATTTCAATTCATCGCCGGTATATGTAAACGGGAATGTATGGTTCTTTTCTACAAAGGGGGATGTTATTGCTGTCAAAGCAGGCAGGAAGTATGAGGTTGTTGCACAGAATCTTATGGATTCAGGGATTTGGGCTACACCAGCGTTTGTGAGGAATGAGGTGATATTACGGACAGAGAAATATCTTTATAGAATAGGGAAGTAAGGGCGCACGACGCACGACGCACGACGCACGACACACGACACACGATGCACGACGCACGACAGACTGTTTCTTTTCTTCCTTGCGTCGTGAGCCGTGAGTCGTTTGTCGATTCCCAATACATGATCGTTTGTAATAATAAAAAAATAACATACTTTTGCGCTTCTAATACCGGCCCCATAGTTCAATGGATAGAATGGAGGTTTCCTAAACCTTAGATTCAGGTTCGATTCCTGGTGGGGCTACAAAAAATAATCCCTTATGTACAATCACATAAGGGATTATTCATTTGAATCAGAAACTAATTGTCGCTCTTAAGATTCTGCTTCACCAGAAGATTATTAACAAGTGTTTTCAGCTCATCAAGTTCTGATTTTAGATCTAGGTTTTCCTTCCTGTAGTTCTCGATCTGTTTCTGCTGTTCTTTAATGGCTTCAGTCAGCACGGCAGTTATTTTATCATAAGCGACGGATTTGTATCCATCAGATCCGGTTACGACAACTTCCGGAACAACAGTTTCAAGTTCCTGGGCAATAAATCCGATATTTTCCCCTGGAAGATCATCAGAAACTTCATCAGCACTAATATCGTACCGGACACCCCTCATTCTGATTACCTTTTCCAATGAGGATTCAAGGGTTGAGATATTCTTTTTGAACCGAATATCGGAACTTGTAAGCCAGTTGTAACCCGATTCAACCCTGCCATTTCCACTAGCTATATCGAGCTTCTGCTGTGGATTAACCATGTTTATACCGACATTGCTGTTCTGTAAAACTGTAAAAGCGTTTTTACGGTTAGTGTTTGATGTGCCGTTTCCAATAACAAAAGCAGGATCAGTTCCAAGCCAATAATCAGGTTGCACACCCGATGTATCATTGTACTGTCCAATAACCATGGATCCAAATGACTTAGACTTGGTAAATGACCCAAATGAAACAGAAGAATTTCCATGGGATTCATTATTATTTCCCATAGCAAAGCTCTGATTACCAATAGCTTTTGTGTTGTCGCCAAAAGAAACAGAATTGTTTCCGCGTGCCTGAGAAAATTTTCCTCCTGCAAGAGAGCAAGCACCTGAAGAATAAGTTTCACTACCTGTCGCAAAAGAAGCAAAATTTGTGGCCTTGGCATTATGACCAAATGTTACTGAACCGCCACCACTGGAGAGTCCATTCCATCCAAACGAGAAGGAGGCATCTCCAGTTGCTTCACAATCCTGACCTCCCGCAAATGAAGCATTGCCACCTGCATGAGTTTGACTGCCTGTAGCGGTTGAAAACCAGTTTGTTGCACGGGTGTTGAAACCCAAAGCGACTGATTGTCCACCGCTGGCAACGTTGTTATATCCGAAAGAAAAATCGGCATGACCAATGGCCCTGCTTAAGTTCCCTCCGGCAAATGAACTTCCACCTGAAGCAACTGTCCTGTCTCCTGTTGCCATAGAAGCCCATTCACTTGCTATTGTTCTATATCCCATTGCTGTTGAGGAATTACCAATTGCCTTTGTCTCAGATCCGATTGATGTTGAAACACTTCCATTTGCAAGAGTCTTATATCCTATAGCAGTTGATCCCCATCCCCTTGCTGTATCACCAATTCCAATAGCAAATGCACCACCATTCAGGGCTTGTGAACCCTGTCCTATAGAAAATGCATAATCTCCTTTTGCATATGCAACTCCGGTCCTCTTGCCTAAGGAATCAACCCCTGCACTTCCAAAGGCAAAACTTCTGAAACCCTCTGCAATAGCTCCCCTGCCAAAGGCATAGCTCTCAGCACTTTTAGCAATTGCCCATTGTCCGAATGCGAATGAGTTATCATTATTTGCAGCAGACTGAAACCCGATTGATGTTGAATATTTACCCCTCGCTATTGCCTGGTAGCCCATTGCCTGAGAAAACTGTCCCTTTGCTTTAGATTCGTAACCTATTGCCATCGAGTTTTCTCCAACACTATCAGGTTTTTCAATCAGTACTTTACCTGCCAGAAAAGCATTCTTAATCGGGTACCAGAGTATCCTGTTTTGAGAAGGATTTACTATTCCTGTTGCATCAGTAGATACATCAAGGAAATGTCTGTTTATTCCTTTTCATTATCAAAACCACCAATTGCAAATCCTCCCTTTGGTGTTTTTGTGTTGTTGTCGATATACATTCTTATGCTATCATCGCTTACCGTTAAAAGATCACGTGTGGCTGTCCCCTTTTCATTATCAAATCCACCAATTGCAAAACCACCTTTTGGTACCTTTGATGATGAGGCATTGTTAATGTAAATCCTGGCACTGTCGGGACTAATAATAAAGTAGTTTACCAGGGTCCCTTTTTCAACATCAAATCCGCCAATGGCAAAACCTCCTTTAGGACTTTTTGCTCCATCATCAACATATACCCTGACTCCTTCATTATAAACTGCAAAAACTGTTTGTCCATTCTTGTTCTTCACCTCAAAAAGTGCTTCATCCATTGCTTCAGTCGTTCCTGCAACAGATAGCTTTCCGACTGCACCGCTAAGATTGTCTGCTACCAGTGAATATGGCACACTCCACAGTTTAGCTGATCCCATTGTCTTCCATGCACTTTGATAGTATACCTGGGTTTTGATATACAGTTGGGAGGTTTTCCAGCTGATGTCACCGAACTTGGATACAGTAGAGGCAGGCAGCCGGGTTCCTTTTCCCACGACAAGAGAAAAGATCCCATGTGCATTTGTTCTGACCAGGGGATGCAGTTCTTCCCATACAGTTACAGGGAGAATTGTGTCTGAAAGAATACTGATTTTTACCTGAAGCTCAGTATTCCTGATTGGATTACCGGATGGATCACCTGCAAGGGCCTGGTAGTTTATTCCCTGGGAACCTGGGAAGACAAAAGATAAAAGTTTAAAGACAAAAGTAAGGAGAGGAAGAGTTTTGTTTTCATGGTAAAGACTTTTAAATACCTTCTAAATGATTTTATTAGTTAAAGTTATGAAAGAGTCTGACGCAAGTCAAATAAAACATACAGTGTCAATAATTTGGATCAGAAACCCGCCATTTACTTTATGGGATTCATTGTCCTCTAAAATTCTAATTGAAAATAAATTATCTTTGATTCTTTCAAATAATTAAGATATGAACTGGATTGATATTACAATAGTCGTTATCCTCATACTATCTATGGTAATGGGATTTATTAACGGACTGGTTAAGGAGGTAGCTTCACTGGCAGCACTGATTCTTGGTATCTGGGGTGCTATTAAGTTCTCAAGCTTTACTGCTGCTAAACTTTACGATTATTTTGATATGACCGGTCAGTATGTGGGGGTTATTGCTTTCATTATTACCTTCGCCATAATAGTTGTGATTATTCATTTTATCGGCATCGTTGCTGATAAAATTGTCAATGCCGTTTCCCTGGGATTTGTCAACCGGATTTTAGGTATTGTATTCGGACTGCTGAAATCGGTTCTTATTATGAGTGTGTTTTTTGTAGTGCTGAATGTCATTAATGATAAAAGATCTTTTCTTCCAAAGGAAACAATTGAACAATCGATATTTTTCAATCCTATATCCGATATTGCTCCTGTTATTTTTCCTATTATAGGAGAGGGAGGATTCGGACAGAGCTTCGACAGGTTTAAAAAGAAACCTGAACCTGTTACTATCTGACCCGCTTTGCTATATTTGCATCTCTGAAATTTAACTTATATGAATTTTATTGACGAACTGAAATGGAGAGGCATGATACACGATATCATGCCCGGTACTGAAGAGCTGTTAAAAAAGAAAAACAAGCGGATATATTGGATTCGATCCGACCGCCGACTCATTACATATTGGTCACATGGTGCAGGTAATGCTGCTGGTTCATTTCCAGAGAGCGGGACATACCCCGATTGCACTTGTTGGAGGAGCAACCGGAATGATTGGTGATCCTTCCGGAAAATCTGAGGAAAGGAATCTTCTTGATGAGGCGTCGCTCAGAAAGAACCAGGAAGGTATTAAAAAGCAGCTTTCAAAGTTTCTCGATTTCCAGTCAGAGAAGGAGAACAGGGCGGTAATGGTCAATAATTATGACTGGATGAAGGATTATTCGTTCCTTGGATTTATAAGGGATATCGGCAAGCATATCACAGTGAATTACATGATGTCGAAAGATTCTGTTAAAAAAAGAATCGGATCTGAATCCAAAGACGGGATGTCATTTACAGAGTTTTCCTATCAGCTGGTTCAGGGTACAGACTTTCTCCATCTGTACAATAATAACAACTGCAGGCTTCAGATGGGTGGTTCCGACCAGTGGGGAAACATCGTTACCGGAACCGAGCTTATCAGACGAAAGGCTGGTGGTGAGGCTTATGCGCTGACATGTCCGCTCATAACAAAAGCTGACGGTTCAAAATTCGGGAAAACAGAGTCGGGTAATGTTTGGCTCGACCCTGAGAAAACAACGCCATACCAGTTTTACCAGTTCTGGCTTAATGTATCTGATGAGGATGCATCGAAATATATTAAGATCTTTACTATCCTGGGACAGGAAGAGATAGAATGTATTATAAATGAGCACAATAAAGCTCCCCATGAAAGACTACTTCAGAAGCGGCTTGCAGAAGAGGTAACAGTTATGGTACACTCAAGGAGCGACTATGAAGGTGCTGTTGAGGCATCTCAGATCTTGTTTGGAAAGGGAACTACAGAATCTCTTACACGAATGAGTGAGAGCACTTTCCTTTCAGTTTTTGAAGGGGTTCCGGTGTTTGATGTTAAGATGGATATTATTGTTAGCGGTGTAACAATAGCCGATCTTTGCGCAGAACACACCCAGGTTTTTCCTTCTAAAGGTGAGTTAAGGAGACTTGTTCAGGAGGGGGTCTCAGTATCAATAAATTAAAAATTGAGAATCCTGAAATGACAGTTGGTAAAGAGTTACTGCTTAACGGAAAATACCTTCTGGTTCAGAAGGGCAAGAAAAATTACTATCTCATAAGGGTTCGTTAGAAAATTACCTTATCAGGTCTGCAACAATTATCGAAACATCATCAAAGGTGGATGGATTATTGTGTGGTAATCCAAGCTCTCTGATCATTTCCCTTACGTTGCCTGCAACAGGATTCAAATTCGATATATGTCTGATAATTACCCCTGTTCCGATATCTTTGCCATCGTCTCCTTTTAATTCCGATAGCCCGTCGGTGTAACATACAATCTTTGAGTAATTGTCAATGACCAGCTCAGATTTATGTACAACAGGTATTTCATCGAGCATTCCAAGGCCTACACACGACGCTTTCAGGTGAAGTACATTTCCTGTAACAGTATCATAAAGAACCGGAGGGTTATGAGCTGCATTTATATATTCAAGAACTCCGGTCTTATGATCGTATCTGGCAACAAAAAAGGTTATAAACTTCTCTCCGGCAGCATTCACTGCAACTATCGAATTTAACTTTGTAATTAGGACTTCAAGGTTTATGTCATGTGTAAAAAGGGCTCTTAAGCTCGCCTGGAAATTTGACATCAGGATGGCAGCAGATATTCCCTTCCCGGAAACATCGGCAATACAAAATCCGGTCTTCGTCTCGGAGAGTTTAATACAATCGTAATAGTCGCCGCCAACTTCATAATGAGGATAATAGAAGCCATTTACGATTACCTTTGGATTTTTTGGCATCTGATCGTCATCAGGTATAAGCATCTGCTGCATCCTTGCAGCAAGCTCGAGCTCCTTCTTAAATGCTTCCTGAAGGAGACTCTCTTTAAACAGTCTGATATTCTCAATTGCAACGATTATTATGCTTGAGATTGTCTGAATAAAGTTAAGATGCTTAAGAACCGGACTCATTCCCTCACCCTCTTCCTCAATGTCGCCGATAAATACGAAAGCGAGGTGGACATTATTATTATAAACAGGGACAATTATATCTACCGCATCAAAGCCAAGTGCCGGAGTTACATATTCAATCTCTGTTATACCAAGTAACTTCGATTCGACATCAATAGTCTCATAGTGTTTCGGGAACCCGCCATTTAGCAGACAGCCCCAGGTTTCAGATCGTTTATAGATAAGGATCTTTCCAATCCCAAGGTTATTACGCAGAATAGATTCGTATTTGGATAAAAGGTCCTCGGTAGGCAAATTCGCATTGATCGATAATGTGATATCGAGCAATGAGTCTAATTTGAATTTAGAGATCTTAAGCCTGTCCGTTGGAATCTTTTTATCTTCCATACTAATTATTAAGCTTTTACCCTTTCAACATAAGTCTTGTCGGTAGTATCTATTTTTATCTTATCGCCGGTATTAACAAACAGCGGGACCATGATAGTTTCGCCGTTCTGTACTTTTGCCTGTTTAAGAGTGTTGGTAGCGGTATCGCCTCTTAGTCCAGGCTCGGAATAAACAACTTCCATTACCACAAACTGAGGAATGTCAACGTTAAGAATTGTCTCTGTATCAGCATGTACAACTATTTCAACACCCATGCCTTCAAGGAGGAACTGATGATTGTCTATAAGATCCTCGTGTACATGAACCTGTTCGAAAGTTTCAAGATGCATGAAGTAATAGCCCATATCATCTTTATAGAGATATTGGTATGGACGTCTTTCCACTCTTGCGAGGTTTACTTTGGTGCCGGAAGAAAAAGTATTCTCCAAAACTCTCCCCGTTTTCAGGCTCTTAAGTTTTGTCCTGACAAAAGCAGGTCCTTTTCCTGGTTTCACATGCTGAAACTGGACAATTGTACAAAGGTCATTGTTGAATTCAATGACTAAACCATTTCTGAAATCTGCAGTACTTGCCATAAAATTTGAGTTATTCTATAATAAAGTTAGTAATTATTTTTTTATTGTCTCAAGCGGGTACATAAGTCCCTGATAACTTATCATTTCAACAGTAAATGCCCCCACAAAGATATCAAATCGTACTTTAACCGGTAAAAAATTTTTATCTGCTGAAAACCAGAAAGAGACGTCCTCCTCTGTTTTGAATAACCTTCCTGTTTCGGTTACCGGATTAAATTTCAAACATTTGATCTTACCTACCTTTGTTTTTACTTCTTCCGTTCCAATATACCTGAGTCTGATCGGGTATAGTTCATCCGTGAACCAGGTCATAATGGTGATTAATTCTCCTTCTTTAAGATTTGAGCCAACCGGAAGAATGTGGTTCCGGAAATAGTAAAAGCAGGAGAGGATGTCATGAATTCCTTTCTGAACGACGTGATTGCCTGTAAGATCACTGGTCAGAATGGCAGAATCAGCACGTGTTTTATGATCGAAAAGAACAACATTGTATTTCCTGTATCGTCCCTCACGTATATTCCTTATCGACTTAACAGGAAGTTCAGTAGCCGGATCGATGTAGCTTTCGTAGACATCAAGCACTCTATAAACTGCATCAGCCACCCCGGTGGTTTTAGCAATCAGTTTTGAATGCCATACCTCTTTCCCGTTATTTATTTCACTAATTAGTTCAAGGGAAGCCAGACCCCCTGTAATAACTCCATAATGAATGCTATAATTAATCAGCTCCCCGGTTTTATAAGAAATCGTTTGTCCCTTACTTCCGGTTGAAAGAAAGAGTCCCAGAATGGCGATATTTAAAATCTTATTCATGCTCTTGTCTGAATACAAGCAGTAATTGTGCCAATTAATTCCCAAGGACATTCTTCCTGGGAGTGGAAGTTATGAAATCTTTAAGATAAAATGGCTCAAAATATGCAACATCTTCAAAGTGACGATCTTTCAAAGCCTGAACAGCAGGTATATACATATGCGAAGCAGAAATCCTGAAACTGTCATCAAATTTTATATTCGGCCGTTTTATAACCCCTTTGCATTTTGCTGCTCCGTCTCCGAAAATAAGAATCTCTTCTGATGAAGGGATATCACTAAATGTATCTTCAGTAATAATTTTAGCTGAAATACCCCTTATTGTTTCGCCTTTACTGTTATAAACTGCATAATAGACCTCCATTCTTCTTGCATCAAGCATCGGGCAATAAAGTGAACTTTTTCTGCCAGCACCATGAAACATCGATACCATTGTGTCGATACCGATCAGCGGTATTGATGCTGCGTATGCAATTCCTTTTGCTACAGAGACTCCTATTCTGAGTCCGGTATAAGAACCGGGTCCCTTACTTACAGCTACAGCATCAAGTTGCCGGGCTTTTATTCCTGCTTCATTGAGTATTTCATTGATAAAGACAGTGAGCATAGATGCATGCGACTTCAAATCATTGCTTTCTCTCAAAGAGATAACACCGGCATTGTTACACAACGCTACGGAACAAAGATTTGTTGCTGTCTCAAGACATATAATCATGTTTAACAGGAATACGGAAAATCTATTTTACCTTGAAAAGATCTTCTTTCTTTACTATTTCAATAAGAGTACTGTCAGATAATTTCTTACTGATTGCACTGAATGGGGCAGATATTACTTTTTCGCCTGCACTTACTCCTGATAAAATCTCAATATAGGTGTTATCCTGAATTCCGGTCTTCACATCTTTTGCAAAAGCATATGTACCGTCGGTTGTGAATACAATTGTCCGGATGTCATCGTAAGTTGCAGTACCTGTTGATACTTTCGTTGTATCGGTACGGGTTGTAACTGATTGGATGGGAACAGTAATAATGTCCTTTTTGATTCTGTCTGGATATCAACTGTAGCCGACATCCCCGGTCTGAACGGATTTGCTTCACCCGCATCAACAAGTTTTTTATATGATTCCGGGATGACAAGAATCTTGACATCGAAGTTAGTAACCTGATCGGCGGAGACACCTGTTGTTTTTGCAGAGTTGGCGATTTCGGTTACAATACCTTTAAATTTCTGGTCAAGATACGCATCAACCTCAATGAGTGCGGTATCACCAAGACTAACTCTGACAATATCGTTCTCATTAACCTGTACCTGGGCCTCCATCCTCGATAAGTCGGCAACTCTAAGAAGCTCTGTACCCGCCATGAGGTTGGTTCCGGCAACTCTTTCTCCCAGTTCAACAAGAAGCATTGAGACAGTACCGGACATAGGAGCAAATATTGATGTCTTAGTAAGCATTTCATTTGCCTCTTTAAGTGAAGCTTCTGAACTCACAACAGAAAATTTTGCTGCTTCTACCTCGGCTTTCGCAACTGCATAAGAAGCCTGAGCCTGTTCAAATTCAGATTTTGAAATAGTCTGTTCTTCATATAGCTGTTTACTCCTGTTAAAGGAAAGTTCTGCCTGGGTAAACTGAGCTTCTGACTGTGCAAGACGTGCACGTGATGAACTAATTGCTGCAAGAGACCTGTCTCTCTGTGAGATATAAGTGTCGGGTTTTATTCTGAGAAGCAGCTGCCCCTTCTGAACCTGATCGCCCTCTTTAATTGTCAGTTCAACAATCTCACCTGAAACATCAGGACTGATTTTAACTTCTTTTTCGGGCTGAATCTTCCCGTTGGCTGTTATAGTTTCGATAATAACCCTTGCTTCAGCATTTTCCACAGCTACCTTTACTGTTAATGCCTTTCCGAACCAACCCTGTTTCTTGCCAATAATTGCAAATATTATTAGGATTATTGCTATAGGAAGTAAAATCTTAAGGATCTTATTGTTTTTCATGATTTTGTATCTTAAAATGATTTGGTTTTAATCAGTTATTGAGGTTAAGAGGCATCCCTTTGTAGAAGTCGAGAACCTTTGTTTTGAAAATAAATTCATATTTAGACTGCGCCATATCTGACTGTGCATTCAGAAGCTGGGTTTTGGCAGCATTATAATCGACAGGAGTAACCATGCCAACATTGAATTTCTGTTCGGTATATCTGAAAGATTCCTGTGTTGAGACAACTGCCTTTAAGCTGGCATTATATTTTTTCATGGCAGCAACAGCATCGGTATATGCTTTCTGTATGTTTTTATAAAGTGTTTTCTTTGTTCCCTCAAGTGCATATTCGCTGTTCTGTATTGCAAGGCGGGAGTTTGAAATATTTTTGTTCACCTGCCATCCGTTGAGGATTGGGATGTTAAGAGAAAAACCTATACCGTAATTGATGTTATCGTTCACCTGGTCTGCGAATGAGTAGTTGCCATAAATTGGCTGAAGAGTAGCCGGGTCAATACCCAGCATTTTTTTTCTTATGTCGGAATACCCGGTACTAAACGAATTGCTCATTGAAAGTCTGGGACTTCTGCCTCCCTGGGCTATTTTAAGGTCGTATTCACTGGCCATAAGTTTGTATTGTGAACTCTTTATCTCAGGTCTTGTACCTACAGCAACTTCATAGATTTCATTTATATTTCCTGTTACCAATGTATTAGTGTCCAATGCTATATCAGGAACAAAAATCTGAAATCCTTCAGGGGTTTTAAGTTCAAGGAGCTGAGTGATATTGAGTATGGAGGTCTCCAGCTGATTTTTGATGTTTATAAGCTGAAGCTCCTCATTGGCAGCCTGAGCTTCAATCTGTAGAAGGCTTCCCCTGGCAACACTACCTGCATCAACCAGTTTCCTTGTTTTTTCAATCTGTTGTCTGGTAATCTCAAGCTGGTTCTCAGTTGCCGTAACAAGCTCTTTATTAAGAAGAATCTGCAGATAATCCATTGCAACAGTAAGGGCAATATTGTCTCTGAAATTATTAAGATCTTCCTGACTTGAGAGGAGATCATATTTGCTTCTGTTGATTGTATTATAATTAACCAGGCCATTAAACAGATTAAGAGTTGCACCGACATAAAAATTGTTTGACTGTACTGTCTGATTATCGGTATACTGGTAAGTAGTCTGATCGAGTGCACGGCCGAATGAGTAATTGTGGCTTGCCGAACCATTGACAGATGGCAGCAGCCTCAGTTTTGAAAGTTCAAGTGCATTCTTCTGGTATTCAGTCTGAATCCCCTGCTGTTTGATCTGAATATTATTATCAATTGCATATCTGATACAATCTTCAAGGGACCAGTCTTTCTGCTGGGAAAAAGTAATTCCGCGTGAGAGAAGAAGAAATGAAAACATTAACAAAAGGATTCTTTTCATTTGAAAAAAGTTTGTTTTTGAAATTATATTAATGGAAAACGAGCGGGACATTGCTATTAAAAATGTGGTTATTTGGCAATTACAACTTTTATTTATCAGTGCAGATATTTTTAAAAATAAGGCTACGAAGATAATTAATATCTCAGACAGAATTGATATTTATTTCTATTTATTTTGGCCGCTAAAGCTAAAATAGCTATCTTGTGCGACTTAATTTAAAACATTAAATTATGTTACATTATAAAGAATTAGGCTTAGTAAATTCGAAAGAATTGTTCAGGAATGCGGTTAAAGGCGGGTATGCTATTCCTGCTTTCAATTTTAATAATCTTGAGCAGTTACAGGCAATTATAAGTGCCTGTGTGGAGACGAAATCTCCGGTGATTCTTCAGGTATCTAAAGGTGCACGCAAATATGCCAACCAGACTCTGCTTCAATATCTTGCAAAAGGTGCTGTTGAGTATGCCAAGGAACTTGGATATGCAATTCCGATTGTTCTGCATCTTGATCATGGTGATTCACTCGAAACCTGTAAATCTTGTATAGAATCAGGTTTTTCCTCAGTGATGTTCGATGGCTCACATTTTCCTTATGAAGAAAACATCAGGTTAACGAAGGAGGTAGTCGAATATGCGCATAAATATGATGTTACTGTAGAAGGTGAACTTGGTGTTTTAGCCGGTATCGAAGATGAAGTATCGTCAGACCATTCATCTTACACAAGGCCTGAGGAAGTTGAAGACTTCGTTAAGAAAACCGGAGTAGACTCACTTGCAATTTCGATCGGTACATCACATGGAGCTTTCAAATTTAAGGTAGAACCGGGTCAGCTTCCTCCCCCTCTTCGTTTTGACATTCTTGAGGAGTGTGAGAAACGTATTCCCGGCTTTCCTATTGTTCTTCATGGAGCATCTTCAGTACCTCAGGATATTGTTGCAGATATTAACAAATATGGTGGTAAAATGGAAAATACTGCAGGTGTTTCTGAGGATCAGTTACGCAGAGCTGCAAAATCAGCTGTCTGCAAGATCAACATAGATAGCGACGGACGTCTTGCAATGACTGCTGCAATCCGCAAGGTGTTTGTTGAAAAACCAGGTGAATTTGACCCGCGTAATTATCTGGGACCTGCACGCGATAAGCTTAAAGAGCTTTACAAACATAAAGTTGTAAACGTACTCGGAAGTGCGAACAAAGCATAATTAGCATACAGCCAGTCGAAACAGACTGGCTGTTTTTTTTTATATTAGCTGTCTGAAGCGGAAATTAATTTGGTGCGACGAAATATATATAAGGAAGATCGTTTAAGACGAACAAACCGTCTCTCTCTAATGCTCAATAACAGGGAGATGAGAGCCTTGGGGATTTACTGTAACCGATACAGGATTAAGAACAAATCTGAATTTCTCAGGGAAACAATAATGAAGGCTATACTTAAGCGGTTTGAAGAAGAGCATCCTACTCTGTGGGAAGAGAATGAACCGACGCTTTTTAACCAGAATGTAACACAGTAATATTTGGATAGTTTATACCTTTTTCTAATTTTACAGGTTAACACTCTGTTTAAGGTGTAATGATGTAATTATGTACCCTGATTCAATTATAAAAGATTCTACAAAAAGAACTCCCCGGATTATTCTGCAACCCGGCAGGATTTTCATTATGGGTCGCTCAATCCCTGAAAACCCCGGAGAATTCTACAGACCTGTTTTGGAATGGCTGGCGGAATATGTAGTTAAGTATAAGGGAAAATCAAAAATAGACATAGGTTTTGAATACATAAACACCAGTTCTACTAAATGGATCTATACTATCCTTAAAGAGTTGTCCGGACTCAATGAAATATGTGATAATGCCAGCGTTACCTGGTATTTTGAACAGGGTGATGATGATATGGGTGAGCTGGGTTTTATTCTTCGATCTCTTCTGGAGTGTCCGTTTCTGGTTGTTGAGGTGAATGAGATGAGCAGCAAAAAGTATGAGCAGATCTTATCCGGTCAGAAATAGATCTTATAAGCTCCGGATCAAAATCGACAGTTTGTGATCACTTTTAAAATATTTTTCTAATTTTGCATCGCGTTTTGCGGAATAACTGACCCATGGTGTAATTGGCAACACGTCAGATTTTGGTTCTGAAGAGTCCAGGTTCGAAACCTGGTGGGTCAACAAAATGTCGCCCTTCGGCTTCGCTCAGGGCGGCATTTTTTGTTTTGAACAGGTGAGGGGAAGAAGAGGAGAAAGGGAGATTTATATTCTATGGTTCATATATCATTTTTCGCGTCATCCCGCCATCAATTATTATATTCTCTCCATTAATGAAATCATTCTCAGACAGGAAGATACAGGCTTTTGCTATGTCGGAAGGCATGCCAACTCTACCTGTGGCTCCTCCTGTAACAAGCACCTTTAACAAAGCCGGAAAAATTTAAATATGTTTATAGTTTTACGATCTCAGCAAGAAACCTATCTGTTTCCCTTTCAACGCTTTGCCAATCCTTAGATCTGATATACGAAGCAATTACATGTGCCCCGGTTTCAGGGAAGGCCATCTTTTGTTTCAAATCCGCAGGAGTACCTAATTCATCATACATTTTAAGCATTGCAGGAACTGATACAGTATTATCCTGTTCGGTTTCGCTTTTATAATAGTAACCAAGGAAAACAGGACATTTAATCTTAGAGAAGGTCTCTGGTTTCATCGTATTTGAAACAAGATTCTGAAGAGCAACCAATGCTTCAATCCTGTACTTAAGCTGCCAGTAGTTTGCATGTTCCGGACTCTCGGCATCATATTTATTTACAGGTCCGCCGGTTACTTTTCGCGCAATCTGCAATCCCCATGGTTTGTTTAAGATTACTGCTGTACCATCATATAATTTAACACAAGGGGAATAGAGTACAATACCCTTTATTTCCGGATGACGGGAGGCTAGAAAAAGAGTAAGCGCTCCGCCTGCAGATGTCCCTATTACAATAACTTCTTCACCCAACTGCTTAGCAATGGCCAGTGCTATTTCAGCTGAGGCAACATAATCATCTGCAGTCAGGTCTATCATTGAGCTGTCACCTCTGTCGATTCCATGTGCTGCAAGCCTTGCAAGGAACAGATTTGCATTATATTTTTTCGCTATACGCCTGTGTACAGGTTCTCCCTCAGCCTGACTTGCAGAAAACCCGTGAAGGTAAAGAAATGCAATCTTCGTTTTCTCTTTTTTACTTGTGTCGGCCCAGACTATTCTTGCCTGATTGTCGGGTTTAATACCCCGGACACCCTTTTCACTTTCAGTAATTTGTTTTTCAAGATCAATAAGTGTTGAAGCAACACTTATTTCAGGTATCTTAAATTCAGGTTTTGCCGGTTTGGGACCAACAGCGTAAGCTATCAGAAGTACCAGGATAATCCCGCCAAGCCATTTTGCAAAAGTCTTCATACTTATTGGTTTAAGGAAAACAATTATATGCAAGATAGGCAAATACTGCTAAATATCTACTTTTTTGCCGCAGTTGCCTGTTTCTCTTTCAGGTAATCAACCCGTTTCTGGACTGATTCATAATACTTTGAAGAGGGAGGCATCTTGTCGTTTTTATAATTATTGAGAACACGCTGATAATAACGCAAGGCATTCGGGATGTCGTTAAGTTTCTCGTCATAGATATTTGCAATTATCATATCAGTATTCCTGTTCGGACCAAATTTTTGTCCTGCCAGATAATTGTCAATTGCCTCTTTATGAAGGCCATCTGTATTCAATGTCTGTGCCAGAGATATATATGCATAGCTTAATTGCATCAGGTAAGGATTAAGATTCCTGATAATGCTTCTGTAGTACCAGGCACTGGTCTTATAATCTTTCATCCTTTCGTAACTGCGTGCCAGAAATGTGGAAACTTCAATATCAGTTGAGTCTTTTTTGAACGCTATTTTAAGATACTCAACCGCTTTTTCGTTCTGAAGGTTATAGTGATATCCTATACCGGCCCGTTTAATAAAGAGAAGTGTGGAATCACCAGTGGCCATAATTCTGAGATAATCATCTAATGCTCTTTTTGTATAGTTATACGAAAAGTTGAGAGCAGCTCTGCGAATATAAAGATCAAGATCAGAAGAATCTATTTTAATTCCCATTGTAAGCAGTTTCAGTGCTGTATCAGCCATTAGAGTTGAAGCATATAAAAATGAAAGATTCTTGATTGACCCAATATTTTTGGGGTTTATTGCCAGCGATTTGTTGTAATACTCAATCGCGGTCGGGTAAAAACCTTTTCTCAGAAGCGCAAAGCCAATCTTATCAAGAACTACATAATCTGTTGAATCCTTTTCATAAAACCTCTTGTATATCTTTAAAGATTCGTCATATTTTTTATCCAGCATATATATTGAAGTCAGGTAATAAGCATAGGTCCAGTTCATTGTGTCCGCTTCATACAGACTTTCCAGAAGAGGTGCAGCCATTTTATTTTTACCCTTGTTATTATACCCTTTGGCAACCATAAATCTGTATATTTTATTCTCAGGTGCAATTTCAGAGGCTTTAAGATAACAGTCAAATGATTTGTCATCAGGCAGGAAGTTCTGGTATGCCAGTCCCATTTTGTAATAAATAACATCATTAAGGCTGTCTGCGGAGAGAATCAGTTTGCAGGTGTCAATTACCCGGTTGTACTCGCCCCGGCCGAGCATCATGTCGATCTTTGAGTAGTCGGGAGAAGTTTGAGCTGAGGCATTTGAGAAATGAAGGGAGGCGAAAATTATGAGAATCAGGGGTAGCTTTTTCATTGGATCTGGTTTATTATGTTGGAATAACTAATAAACTTAAATATATAACGAATATTATAGTTATACAAATATTTATATAATATTTTTTACCGCAGAGAAACGCTGAGGAGGCGCAGAGGTACGCAGAGAAATATTGCAATTATGTTTCTTCTCCGCGGCCCTCATGCATTTCCTCCGTGGCCCTCTGCGGTAAAAGGGAATTTTATACTAGTCCAAATTAAAAACCATTTGTATTTAACCACTTAATACACAGATCAGGCCATGAGGCCTGGGTGCCTCTGCCGACCGACATGCCATATCCGTGGCCTCCTTTCTGAAAGATGTGCATCTCGGCAATAACATTGTTTTTCACAAGATTCTCATAATAGGCAAGGCTGTTTTTTACCGGAACTGTCTTATCATCTGAAGAGTGAACAAGAAATGCCGGTGGTGTTTTTGCATTTATCTGAAGCTCATTTGAAAAGTGATCGATTGCTGTTTGTGACGGATTATCACCGATAAGATTTTTCCTCGAACCTGCATGTGTGAATGAGGCATCGAAAGTAATTACCGGATAAATCAATAATGAAAAATCGGGTCGGGCACTGACTGTATCAGTGGTTTCATAAACTTTTTCTGCATAATGTGTTGAAAGGGTAGAGGCAAGGTGACCTCCTGCAGAAAATCCGATTACCCCGATTTTATTAGGATTTATCTTATAGTGTTCCCTGTTCCTGCGAATTATTCTTATTGCTTCCTGGGCATCCTGCAATGGTCCGACTGATTTATCTTTCATAATCTGATCGGATGGTAAACGGTACTTAAGAATATAGGCTGCAATACCATTTTCATTTAACCACCTGGCTATTGCAAATCCCTCATGATCGAACGCCAGAACACCATATCCGCCTCCCGGACATATCAGCACTGCAGTACCGGTTGCTTTTTCAGCTGTTGGAAGAAAAACTGTTAATGTTGGATCTGTGACCTTCTCATACCGCGATGGCGATCCGTTAGCTTCTGTAACTTTCTCAGTCCAGATGTCGCTCTTTAAAGATCCCGGAACCCCCATAGGCCATACCTTCAGAACCGGATTCTGCGATATGGCAACTGTTGAAACAACAAGAAAAAGTATAAGAGAAACAGCAGGTTTAAGAGTTTTCATATTTTAATAATTTAGAATTTGTCCGTCAGCTTCAAGTTTGGTTTTTATCTCATCGTAAGTAAGATCATAGATTGTTTTTCTTTTGTCAATTGCCATTGACGCTATTGTTCCTGCACTTTGTCCGAGGATCATAAATACAGGTTCCATACGAATTGACCCGAATGCAATATGTGTACTCGACACGCATACAGGAACAATCAGGTTGAGGCAATCTTCTTTTTTCGGCATTATTGAACCGAGATCGATCTGATAAGGTTTCGGTGCTTTTACTCCAAGATCACCTTCATTCTGAACATAACCTTCTGCGGTTACATATCTTTGTACATTATGAGAATCCATTGTATATGAGCCCATTCCAACGGGATGAGGCACCGGTCTTTTTACCAGGACATCATTTTCTGTCATTACATATTCCCCGAGCATCCTGCGCGATTCTCTTACATAAATGTTGTAAGGCCAGTTCCCGTTATCTGTAAACTCGTCTTTTGCATAGCCCCATTTGTTCATAGTAACTCTCACTTTTTCAGGTATCCGCTTATCGGTAGCCATGAAGTATAGTATACCCTTCTGGTAAAGGATGTGTTCATTAATTATTTCTCTTCTCCGTTCATATGAAGCATCGGGGTAATCCCAGTTCATTCCTATGTTATCGAAACTCATGGGTCCATGATTATTGACATCGGTTTTCAGATTCGGAATCGGATCATATTTCCCGAAAAACTCATCCCATCTGGTTGTGGCCAGTCTTGCAAGTAATTCATACTGGGTGGAGTCGTAACCTTCAGGTTTTGTTATAGGCACCTGGTTGTTAACGTTTTGTGTTAGACATAATCTGAAACAGTAAGCCTGGATTTTGTTATCAGCTGTTCCGTTTTCGCCCGGAGTCTCTTTTGAAATCCTGGGAAGCAATCCGCTAGAAGGATCTCCGGGGATCTTGTAAGGATCTATTTTATCTTTGAAATAATGACCATGATGGAAGACTCCCTTCTGTACTCCGTTCCAGGTTTCTCCATATTCACTGTTTGCTTCACGTCCGACGGTATACTTAACTCCTGCAGAAGCCATGAGGTCTCCTTCATAAGTTGCATCAACAAAAATCTTTGCTTTAAATAATTTGCCGCTTAAGGTTCTAATGGAAATAATCTTTCCATTCTTTTTTACCACTCCTTTTTCGCGGTCCAGAAGTTCCTCCCTGAACACAGTTATATTGTTTGCTTTTATCATCTGTTCGAAGGCTTCCTCAGCAGCATGGGGTTCAAAGATCCACATTGTACGGTTTTCGCCGTCAATTGCCGGATTTCCCTGTCCCTTATTGCCATATTCTGACTGTTTTTGCCAGTTCCACGATTCGGCTTTCATATAATGCTGATATAATAACTGGTAGAACTCCCTTGCAAGTCCGCCAATTACTTCTTTGTTACCCGTATCGGTGAAACCCAATCCGGATGATGATAAACCGCCAAGGTGTTTATCAGGTGACACAACTATAACAGATTTTCCCATTCTGGAAACCTGTACGGCGGTTGTTACGGCAGCTGAAGTTCCGCCATAAACGATCACATCGGCTTTATAGGAATTTGGATCGGTCTGGCAGCCCGATAAACTGAGTAATGCCAGGAATAAGAGGGAGAGACTTGTTTTCATTATTATTCGTTTAAAAATTAAAAAAGTATCACGCTAAGGCGCAAAGACGCTAAGGTTTATTGATCCAAAGTACTTTTAGTTCATGGGGTTTGAAACTAATATTATTATCAGCGGAGTAATCATGAATAATAGCTGTTTTGGGGTCAATCCATTGATATTTACCTTTTACAGGAACAGATAAGCGGGTCGATACTTCAGTATTTTCTTCATTGAAAAAAATGTAATAATGATCTCCTCCCTTTACAACATGTCTGTATCTGATGTTTGAAGAAGCAGGTGTGAGAATCAGATCCGGTTTAATAAGTTTATCAATTGCTGACACCAGTTCTGCCTGGCTGCTGACTATCCTGGCCCCTTTAAAATATGTTGAGTATTTTGTGTCTTTCCAGACAATCAGTCTTCCGTTACCGGCCATTATTTTTAAAGCTGGAACTACCTGTTCCGGAATAAATGAAAGGCTGTCAATAATCAGAGTGCGGTAAAGCATGCCTGCAATATTTATCCCTTCTTTATCAACTTTTGCATCTTCCCAAAGATGTCTTATTTCGAGGTAATTGAAATCCCTCTGGTTCTGATAGCAAATCTTTGCCACTCTGTCGGGCAGCCAAGTTGCCTCAGAAAGTAATGCAACTTCGCAAACCTGCCTTGAATCTGTATTGAGCCAGCTGAGTCTGCTGCAGGCATCAGCATATGACCTGTATTTATCCCACCATGCTGCATTAGGCCCTACATCAGGTGGGCGTTCATCGAGCCGCGGACCACGTACAGAATAGTAAAATGCATGAGGAATCAGAAAATTTTGCCCGCGTACAAAACACCAGTTTGCCAGCCATTCCATTTCATCATAGGTAAGATTATGTCCGTATGCCCCATAAAGTTCATTGGCATTCCTGCGAAAACCAAGATGCAGCATGGCGCTGGACGCACACTTTGCCATCGTGGAATGCTGACCATCAAGAGCTTTTGGGCCTGGCTCCACGTAGCGCCATACGAGGTCCTGACCAGGGATCTGGAAATATCTCTCTGCGCCTATATCCATCGATCCTGCCGGATGCCCCATTAATGCAATTCCGTGCTCTTTACACCAGTTCCCAAGACGTTTATAATAATTCTCTTCCAGACAAATATTTATTGCACTGTTATAATCTATACGGTGTTTTTTTGAATCGGGATTATCATCATACCACAGGTCTGTCAGAAAAGGAGTTATATCATATCCGAGAACCTTATTTATCTGAGGCAGTAATGCTTTATTACCCGGTAAAACACCTCTTGCCCCGCCTCTCCCGAGCGGAGATGGTTCGTCGGTAAAGATCCCGATAACTGTTGTCCCGAAGTACTTTCCAAACTCTTTTGCATATTTGTCGTACACCAGTTCCATGAAGCTTGTTACGGCATCCGGATTAAGTATGTCGCCTGCAGGAGGAGATTCCTCCTTAATTTGTCCGGTACCTTCGCCGATATAATGGAGACCCCTTATATTGCCTCCGGATGGCTGATCAACAATTGCAACTTTTTCACCTCCGGGACGGGTAATTACTGTAACTAATTTTTTGCCTTCAGGAATTTTGAGTTCTTCTCCCGGCTTAAGATCTATTTTGGAAAGTCCCCTGGCAGCATGACCGGGGTTACGCGCAACAACCTGTCCGCTTGATGAGCCTGAGGGATACATTCCTTCATCATAAAGGACAACATACATTTTACGCCTGGCAGCTTCACCTATTGCAACATTCATTGAATGGATCATTTCAGGAGAGAGCCATTTCACATTATCGGGCAGGCCGATCCTCGGGTGAATAACAAATCCGTATACACCATGAGCTTCGAAATCAGAAATCTGTCTAATTATTTCATCATCTTTAAGAGTATCGTTCCAGAACCAGAATGGCATAACGGAAAACTCACGGGACGGATTCAGGAATTCTTTTGGTATATCTTGTCCTTTGATTGTATTAAACAGAGAGACAAAAAGTAAGATTGGGATAAGTGTATGTTTTACATTTATTTTCATAAAGTCGTTTAAGAAACCATCTTTTAATTTAATAGGAATATAAAGATATAGATTCTACGAATATGAAACTATCCTCAATACCAAGTCTCATTTGGATTCGTGCAGTTATTCTTTTGTGTTCCTCCTTTTTAAGCCCCTAAATCCCCTGAAGGGGACTTTATGATTATCTACATTAATAAGATAATCTTATGAGGATGAGGATTTAAGCCCCCTTTAGGGGGTTTGGGGGCGTTTGATCTTCTTAGGGAACCAGGGCAGGAAAGCACGTGTTTTTTCAATGTATTCCCTGTATTGGGGTTTGGTATCCTTAAGGCTCTTTTCAAGAAGTGCAACGCCTGATACTTTTATTATAAGAGCTGTCATAAGTATTGATCCAAGGACAGGAACGTAACTTCCGGCAGCGATGCAAATCAGTCCATACCCCCACCATGCACACGAATCCCCGAAATAATTCGGATGGCGGGTATAGCGCCAGAATCCGGTATCAAGTACCTTCCCTTTATTTGAAGGATTAGCTTTAAAAACTGCAAGCTGAAAATCGCCTCCTGCTTCGAAACTGAAGCCAAAAAGCCAGAAGGCGATGCCGGCATAATCCAGTACTCCCAATTGATTATTCTCTGAATAGTATTGGGCTCCCAGTAAGGGGGCAGATATAAGCCACATCAGCACACCCTGAAGAAGGAATGTCTGGAAAAAGCTTACCCACCAGTACCTGTTTTCACCATATTTTTTCCTGAATTCCCTGTACCTGAAATCTTCGCCTTTGCCGATATTTCTCCAGGCGAGGTAAACAGATAACCTTAATCCCCAGATAGTAACAAGGGTCAGAAGAATCATTTTCCTGGTTTCATATCCTTCCGTACTGACAAAATAGAATACTGATGTAAGAACAAAGCCGAATCCCCAGAAGATGTCAACGATGCTGACATTTTTAATTGCAACGCTGACAATCCATAGAATCGTCATCATTGACATTATAACAAGTAATGCCTGAACCCAGATTTGAAGGAGTCCCATTTATAAGAAATGTTATTCACACATAAGAGCTACAGCTGCAGCTCCGATGCCTGCGTTGGCTCCTATTATTGGTGAGATGTTTACAGATGAAACCGGAGGTAATCCGGTAACCTCCTCCATGCGTTCAGCATACCATTTTGCAGCTTCATCATTGTTTGCATGAAGAACAACATAATTCCAGATCTTATTCTCACTGCAGATTTTGGCGATATGTCCCATCACTTTTTCCATGTTAGCCTTTTGATTAAACGATTTATCAAAAACAATGGCTTTTCCGGTTTCATCGATCGAGACTATAGGATTTATGTTCAATAATCTGGCAATTAACCCCTTGGCTGCAGAAAGACGTCCTCCGCGGATAAGGTAAATTATATCCCTCACCGACACAAAGATTTTCAGGTCAGAAGTCCATTTGGTGGTCATTTGAACAATCTCATCATGCGACTTGCCCTCTTCAATTGCTCTGGCTGCTCTAAGAACGAGAAGACCAAGGGCCCCTGAAAGATTTTTAGAGTTAATGGCTGTAATTGGTTTGCCGAATTCTTTACTGATTGCCAGAGCTGCTTTCTGACTGCTGTTGAAAGTGCCGCTGAGTTTATCGCTAAGGTGAATTGCTATTACAGAATCGTAGTGAGAGGCAAGATGTGAATAGAGATTAACAAATGCCTTTTCATTTACCTGCGATGATTTGGGGTAATTTTTATTTTCCTTGAGCAGAGTATAAAACTGTTCCGGCTGAATAGTTACTTTATCGAGATAATGATTTTCACCGAAGTTGATGTTTATCGGGAGCATGTTTACCTGGTAGTTGTCGAGCAGATCCTGCGACAGATCGCAAGTTGAGTCTGTAACAAGGGCAATTTTCCATTTCCTGTTATAAACAACATCACTCTGCCTAACCATATCATCGGCTTTCTGAAATGCTAGAGTACCGGTAAGCCTGAGTTCATTGAAAAGCTCGGCTGGGGTGTCGGTATGAACATGTAACCGGCGCATCCTGTCGGATCCTGCAACTACAATTGAGTTGCCAAACCTTTCGAGAGTCGAAAGAAGATCTTTACTGTTAATTGAACTGTTTTTAATAAGCGCTTCAGTACAAAATCTGAAATCAGGTTTCTCAGGGATCGACTCCTCAATCTTTTCGAATACTCCGGTCTCGGATTTTGCCTGTACCAGTTCTTTAAGGTTACTGTTTGTGATAAAATCGGTTATTCCTTCAACAAAGAATACAAATCCTCTTGCCCCGGCATCAACAACATTGGCTTTTGCCAGAACCGCAAGTTTTGTTTTGGTCTCGATAAGCGACTTGTTGAGTACACTTAGGGAGCTTAAAAACATTTGGTTGAAGTCTGTTATTCTGAACCTGTTCTCGTAGATATATTCCGCCCAGTCCTTTATCACTGTAAGCATGGTTCCTTCAACTGGATTGGCAACAGCTTCGTAAATATAGCGGATAGAGTTTTTTACGCTCTCAGCAAACTGACTGATTGTGATTGTTTTAAAATTGCCTGTTTCGCAACTCATTCCGTAGAGGAACTGAGCAAAGATAATACCTGAGTTCCCACGAGCATTTACCAGGGTTGTTTCAGCAATCCTGTCGGCAGTTATTTTATATGATCTGTGCGGGTGCAGCGAATCGACAACGGCTCTTATTGTTGATGCCAGGTTGGTTCCGGTATCACCGTCGTTAACAGGGAAAACATTAATTTTATTAAGTTCTACCTGGTGTTCAATTACCTTACGGGCGCCTGCAATAAACGTGTAGTAGAGTCTGCGTCCATCCATTTCATTTAGCGGCACCGGAGTCGTTAGAATCATATGTCGTTATCTTACAAATGTTTTGCAAAGGTAATCATTAACTTCATACCCAGCTGTTTTTATGATTTAAACAACGAATCTGAATAATTGTTTACTTCTCCTGATAAACCCTCACATAGTCAACTTCATATTTTATCGGGAACATCGACTTTGAAGGGTCACCGCCATTACCACCCAGAGCAAGATTCAGCAGTATGTAATGTGGCTGAAGGAACGGATTGAAACCATCAGGATTATAAGTTTCACCTAATAAGACAGAATTCAGTAGCTGGTCGTCAATAAACAGGCTTATTGAATCTTTAGTCCAGTCCATTCTCCAGACATGAAACTTCCTGGTCCAGTCCGGATCGTTTTTTATAAAATCAGACAAAGGCTTTTTCAGATCGTCCCACTTTCCGACATTTCGCTGATTTGTACCCCAGGCAAAATTGGCCAGGATTGTGGGAACACCTTTGATTCTGTAAAATTCCATAATATCTATTTCCCCGTTCGAAGGCCAGGTTTTCGTTATTCCGAGTGTCCATATAGCAGGCCATGAACCGCACGCTGTATCAATTCTTGCCCGTATCTCAAACCTCCCGAACTGAAATTGCTTCTTCCCTCTGGTCTGTATACTGGAGGAGCTGTATTCAGCATACTCCCTGTTAGTCTTCCAGTTAGTACTCCCGGGGACATAGCCCGGATTTTTAAAATTTTCTTTCCGTCCTTCAATAATCAGCAATCCGTTCTTACAGTTGGCGTTTTCGGACTGGTACCATTGAAGTTCCTGGTTTCTGACAAATCCCTTTTCATATCTCCAGACTGACGTATCCGGCTTTCCTGAAATGTTGAATTCATCATTCCACACAAGCGACATTCCTTTAACAACCGCTGGGTTGGAGAAGTCAGGTTTGTAGGAATCCGCTTTTTGAGCAGGAAGAGTGGATGCAAAGTTAAAAACCAGTAGCGATACAGAAATCAATAGATGCTTCATGATAAATCCTTTGTGTACTTAGTGATAGCCTTTGAGTCCTTTGGTGGTAAAAAAGTAACCAAGAAGGAACGCAAAGGTAAACACAAAGGAACACAAAGGGACAAATGGATTTTTAATTAATCAGGATTATTTTATTCCGGATTTATATATTTCGATTGCCCTTTTTCTGGCAAAGTCGTGTTCTATCATAGGTTTTGGGTATGAGGATTTTTCAAAATCCGGTACCCATTTTCGGATATATTCCATTTTCGGATCGAACCGTTTTTGCTGGGAATCAGGACTAAAAATCCGGAAGTATGGTGCGGCATCGCAACCTGTACCTGCAGCCCATTGCCAGTTTCCGTTGTTTGAAGAGAGTTCATAGTCGAGTAATTTTCCGGCAAAGTATGCCTCGCCCCACCGCCAGTCGATCAGCAGATGTTTACAGAGGAAGCCCGCTGTTACCATTCTTACCCTGTTATGCATATATCCGGTAGTATTAAGCTGCCTCATCCCGGCGTCAACCAAAGGATAGCCTGTTTCTCCGTTGCACCATTTTTCAAATTCATCTTCCCTGTTTATCCAGTTGATTCCATCATACTTCGATCTGAAATTTTCTGTGACAACCTTTGGGAAATTGAAAAGGATCTGCATGAAGAATTCCCTCCAGATAAGTTCATTAAGAAATGTCTGATTTGATTTTAAGGCCAGTGTAACCAAGTTCCGGATACTTACCGTGCCGAAACGAAGGTGTGGTGACAAATAACTGGTCCTGTCAGCAAATGGAAGATCACGATATTTTTCATATTCGTTTAATGCAGTGAGATCATATGGCCTGACTTTTAAGGAGCTATGATAAAAACCGATCTTTTCAATTGCCGGGAATTCAAAATTGCATTTATGGAAATTCTTAAAAAAGTCTGAACCTATACTGTTTTTAAAGGGTAATATTTCATTAAATTTCTGAAGCCATCGCGCTTTATATGGAGTAAATACGGTATACGGAGTATTGTCTGCTTTAAGAATATCTCTTTCACCGAAGATTACTTGGTCTTTATACCTTTTTAGAGCTATGTTATGCTTTCGCAACAAGACCTCAATTGCAATATCCCTTTGAAGAGCATATGGCTCGTAATCTTTGTTAATCAGGACGGAATTAATATCATACGATGATATGAGTTCTTGCCAGACTGTATGAGGGTCACCTTTAATAACTTTTAGTGAGCTTCCCCATTTTTTGAGACCGTGGTTTATTGAAGCCAGGGTATCATATATGAAACTTATTCTCGCATCATCAGATGCCAGTTCTTCTGTGATATTAGTATCAAATATAAATACCGGAAGGACAGGTAATCCACTGCCTAAAGCTTCTTCAAGAGCGGTGTTGTCTTCAAGACGCAGATCTCTTCGAAACCAGAATATGTTAACCTTCATATTTTTGCTGTTAATTTAATAACAGTCTAAACAAAAAAATGACTATCTTTTCAAGTCTAAAAATACTAATCTTTATGAGCAGCAGAATGAAAACTCCGGTAATAATCTTTCTTCTTCCCGTCGCTTCACTTTTACTGGTTCTTACTGCATTCACAATCAGTAGAATGGCCCCACAGGAAGATTTAAAGGCAAAGTATTCATACAAAGATTTTGAATCTGCTAAAAAATGCCGGACATGTCACCCCGGTATTTATGAACAATGGTCGCAGGCAATGATGTCGCAGGCCTACACACATCATTGGGATGAGATTGAATATTTTGAGCTGGCCGTCAGGCATGCAGCAGCCAAACCTGAATTGCAGGGTCCGGTTGACGGATGTAATGGCTGCCATTCACCAATGGCATTTATGACCGGACCATTTCCACCTCCACGACCTTCGGAGAACAGCATGGCAAATGAGTCAGTATCATGTGAGGTTTGCCATCTTACTCAGGGCACTCAGACTGAGCCGCCATTTAATTTCAGTTATGTTTTAAAGCCGGGAACAACAAAGTATGCTGGACGCACTCCAACGGTAGAATCACCGGCGCATAAAATTGTGACCAGCGATTTTCACCGTACAACAGAGTTTTGCGGCAATTGCCATAATGAAAAGAATCCGTTTGGGATCTGGGTCAAGAGTACCCAGCTTGAATGGAAGGAGGGTCCTTATGCCAAAGAGGGAGTGAGATGCCAGGATTGCCATATGCCAAAAGGAGGGCCCTTTCTTAATGCTCTTATGACGAAGCCATACGATGATTCACGACTTCACCTTTTTCACGGGGCGCACGATCCGGGAAAAGTGAGAGGAACGATAGAATTAAGAATTCAGCCCGATATGAGAGAGGCTGAACCGGGTGAATCTCTGATATTTACAGTTGCATTGTTTAACCAGAAGACCGGGCACAAATTTCCGACAGGGTCAGTTGAGGACAGGATTGCATGGCTTCAGGTTGAGGCAACCGATGCCAAAGGGAAAGTGTACCATTTGAACGTTGACAAGAAAGGATTCGAAGGAGAGGAATATACTATTTCAGGTGATTACCTGGCATACCAGGATATGAATGTTCCTCTTGGTATTCCTGATTTTAAAGGAGTACAGCGCGATGGGATACCTTACGGGAACAGAATTTTCAGGATGCCTTATTTTGATCCTGAAGGAAGAATGACAATAATGCAGTGGAACACCGCTAAGCAGGGGGTTGATTATCGAATCGGCCCGCGTGAGACCAAAGTTGAAAAGTTTACATTCAAACTGCCATTTGATGTAGCTCCCGGTGAGATGAAAGTAACAGCAGTTCTGAATTATCAGTTACTTGTAAAGCCAGTAGCAGATTATCTAAAGGTTCCTTCGGATGAATCTGAAATAAAGGTGGTTAACGAGCATTTCACAACTGTGAAAATATTACCCTGATAAAACTTTTTCTGAAACCTAAAACCCTTCAATATGAAAAGATCTTCAATATACTGTTTTACAATAATAGCAGTTGTTTTGCTCGGAATGCTTCCGGCAAGGAAATGTGACGCAATTCCGGCTTTTGCAAGAAAGTACCAGCTTAGTTGTCAGGTATGTCATTCTCCTGTAATGCCAAGGCTGAAAGGATTTGGTGATGAGTTTGCCGGAAATGGTTTCAGGATGACTGAATATGAAGCTCCAAGATACTTTATTCCTATCGGAGATGACAAGCTCTCATTATTAAGAGAATTACCGCTGGCAATCAGGATGGATGGTTTTGCCTCTTATAATTTTAATGACGCCGGAACAGCCGATTTCAGTGGCCCTTTTGTTCTGAAGATTTTATCAGGAGGCGAGCTTTCTGATAAACTTTCATATTATTTCTACTTTCTTTTCAATGAAAGAGGTGCCATTGCCGGAGTTGAAGATGCCTTTCTTATGTATCACGATCTGATGAATACCGGTGTCAATTTGTATTTAGGACAGTTCCAGGCTTCTGATCCTCTGTTTAAAGGAGAACTGCGCCTGACGCTTGAACCGTATAAAATCTACGGTACCAAACCCGGAAATTCAATGGCTGATCTTAAGTACGACAGGGGAACAATTATTGAAAAGGATTTCAAGACAGGCACAACAGTTATTGGCGAGATCCTGAACGGGAACGGGATTGGTGAAGCAGGAGAAGGATATCTCTTTGATCACGACAAGTATAAAAACTATATGCTTAGGATAAACCAATCAATCGGAAAAAGTATAAGCGTAGGAGTATTCGGATATACCGGTAAGGAAATTCTATCTGATCCGGGATTGTTTTTTGGCGGGATTACCAACAAGATTCAGATGTTTGGTCCGGATATCGCTCTTGACTTCGGGGATAAGTTAATTGTAAATATGCAGTATCTGAGGAGAACAGATTCTCATGTATATGCACCCGGAGGAGGTGTCACATATGATGATGTGATTACACAGGGGGGATTTGCTGAAATCATTTATTCCCCGAAAGGAGATAACAGTAAATTTTACTTTACCGGACTTATGAACTGGGTGGATTCTAACCTTGGTGCTCTTGATTATACATCGGCCACACTTCATGCAGGATATCTTCTGAGAAGAAATGTGAGACTGGTAACGGAATACACTCAGGTTGTTGTGCCGGATTCTTATGGTAAGGTTAATGTGGGATTTGTTTCGGCGTTTTAGACTATTCTTTAACCGCAGAGGTACGCAGAGTTTAGGAGGAGAACCGCAGAGTTGATTTGTATGAATATTCTGCTTGCGAAATTTCAATGGCATACCAGAAATGATATCCATATCACCGGATTCATAAAAGAAGGAGACCGGTATTTGAGGAATCAGGAACTTGTTGATTATTTTTCCGGAACAGATTCACTTGATCTATTTGAGACAAAACTCAGGAGCGCAAATGGGCATTTCTCAGTAGTAATTAAATCTGAAGATTACATTTGGGCAGCCACTGACAGGTTCAGAAATTTCCCCCTTTTTTATACACGGATAAACGGAGAGTTTTTAATCAGTGATGATTGTTATGTCCTTACAGATAAACAACCTGACAGGAGACTAAATGAAGTTGCTGTTGATAGCTTTCTGGCTGCCGGTTATTCTGTTAATGATTTGACACTTATCAGTAATGTCTATCAGGTTGAGGCAGGGGAATTAATAAATGAAGGAAGAACATTTTCCAGAAAGTTCTATTATGATTCAGCTTCTATTCCTTTGATAGATAAAGACTTTAATGTTTTATCTCAAGAATTGAATTTACTATTTCTGAAAGTTTTTGAGAATCACTTTAAGGCTTTAAGCGACAAATTTATTGTCATCCCATTATCTGGTGGATTTGATTCAAGACTTATAGCCTCAATGTGTTCAGAGTTTCACCCTGAGAACGTTTTATGTTACACTTATGGTATTGAAAACAACTGTGAAGTAGCAAATGCAAAGGAGGTTGCCGGCAGACTGGGATTTAAATGGATTAATATTGTATATGATTCACAGCTGATTGCCGGATACCTGGAAGATGAGGTTTTCAAAAAGTATTATCCGTATGTATCTGAACTCTCAAGTATGTTTTTCATGCAGGAATATTTTGCAGTGAAGTACTTGAAAGATAATAAACTGATACCTGAGAATAGTGTTTTCATGCCAGGTTTTTGCGGCGATGTCCTGGCGGGATGCAACCTGACACCCTCAATGAACAAATTAGCTTCCAGGGATCAGATTGCAAGAGTTATCTATAAAGAGTTTTTCAGATTAACAAAGCCTGATTACTTTACAGCTGTTGAAATCATGAATCAAATTAGCTTTAAAATACCATTTGACAAGAGGTTGATTTGGAAGGTTTTTGAAAGCTGGGATCATAAGGAGCCGAAAGCAAAATTTAATGTTAATTCATCAAAAGTGTATCTTTTCTTTGGTTATGACTTTGTCCTTCCTTTATGGGACAGTGAGCTTGAAGATTTTTTTGCAGCAATACCATTTCAACCTAAGCTTAATAAAAGGTTATATGATCATGTTTTAAGGGAGTTTGTTTTTAAAAAGCATAATCTGAACTTTCCTAATGAATTGAATACTTTACCAATACAGAAATCTGTTCAACGGGTTAAAGAAAAAATAAAAGACTTTGTGCCTGATAAAATTAAGGATCTGTTTATAGAGCACAAGAGTCAGATTTATTATGATGAGATCACTAAAATCATGATCGACGATATAGGTTCAGAAAATATTATTCCTCCCAGGCAATCAAGTTATTATAATTCATTTATAACTCAGTGGTACCTGGCTAAAACAAAGGCTTATTTGTATAAAATGAAATGAGTCAATTGCTATTCAACCCTGGTAAATAAAATCTATAAAGTCCGTTTCAATTTTACCCCAGCTATATTTATTATTTGCAGCTTCCCTGGCATTTTTGCAGTGTAAGTAATATAAATCTTTATTATCCAGATAATTTTTAATCAATCCAGATATGCTCTCCGCATCATTTGGCTTAACCAGGAAACCAAAATTATCAAAATCCACCTCTTTTCGTATAGCCTTAAGATCAGAAAAGATAACTGGTCTTCCAAGGGCCAGGTAAGTGAAAAGTTTAATGGGAAGGTTAAAATTATTTGCAATATTATCGGCTCTCAGATCAATAAAAATATCTGTGTTCTTAATTAAGCTAAGATATTCTTGGTAACTCTGTTTTTCAATAATTCTGAAAGCAATATTATTAGAGGCAGTTTTCATAAATGACTCACAATCTGCCATATCCTCTTTTGTTTGATACCAACCAATTATTGTAGCTTCTATTTTAAGGTCTTTCCTTTTCAGGCAGATCCTGTTAAGAACATTAATAAAATTTCTATAACCTCTGTTGATGCTTATCTCTCCTGAATAAAGGAGCCTTAACTTCCCTTCTGATAACTCCGGACTCGCATAAGGTATGATCTCTATATCAGGATAGTACGGCAACCATATATATGACTCCCGCGGGTATAAAAACCGATATGGCTTACTCTTATAAAATTCTCCAAAGAGAAATGAATCTGCAAATCTCGAAACCCAGTAATTAAATATTAGAAGTATGAAAAAGTGCAGAATTCTTAAGCCTGGGGGATGTCTTTGCACGTGACCTTTCAAGGGATACCATTCGGTAATATCATATAATATCCTGATTTTTTTATCAGACTGAGATCTGTATTTATTTGCAGCCAGAACAGGAAGTGGTTCAGAGCAGATTATAATATCCGGATCATTTGCAGATAGTATCCCAACGAATTTGTCGATTTTATTTCTTTTTGACAGATCATTACCGTCAAAACAATACATATTGATAACATCCTCAACCTTTACCAGATCGGATCTGCTGCTGATTATTGTGACATTGTGGTTATGATCTGCCAGAGATCTGGCCATATGATAGAATATCCTGTCATCAAAAGGATCATGTCCCGATGTAAGAAAGGAGATATTCATCTTTTTATTTTTTCAAAAGCATCTCAATTATCTTCCTATCTACCTCAATTACCGTCCCATGCCTCATGCCATCTGGGAAGGAGACCTTATCTGATATATCTTCCCAATTGATCAGATCTTTTGAGCAAACAGCCCCAATTTTCTTTTCGGTGTATTTATCAAAATACACGTACCAGCTATCTTTTATCTTTATTGATGTCGGGCCTTCTGCCCAGTATTTTCCTGTAATTGGTTCGGAGGGAGCAGAATACGGGCCAAAGAGGGAGGCGGATGTTGTAACTCTGATGTTTTTTTGCGGAGGATTTCGTGTTTCATCCTTAACAAACATCACATAGTTCTTTCCGGTGTTGATAATTGTAGCGTCAATAACATTAAATCCTTTATCGTAGAATAGTCTTGTATCGGAAAAGGTCTCAAAATCTTTCGTTGTTACACAATAGATCCTGTGATTATAATTTGAATCACCGCCCTTTTCAGTATCAGGGAACCGGCCGGGAATTGTTGTAGCCCAGAAGATCAGGAACTGTTTCGTTTTTTTGTCGAAAATGATTTCTGGTGCCCAGCAGTTTCTGGCTGTTGGTTCCTTCTCCATTACCATTATGTACATTTGTTCCGACCAGTTAACCAGGTCTTTTGATGATGCATAGCCTATCCCGCGCTCTGTCCAGCCTGCTGTCCAGACCATATGAAACGTACCATCATTTGTCTGTATCAGGCAGGGGTCCCGCATTAATTTGGAAACTCCCACGAGCGGGGTAAGAAATGATTTGTCCTTATTCAGAGCAGCGAAATTTAGTCCGTCCAGACTGTATGCAAGGTGAAGGCCGTCTTCTCCGTTTCCTTTAAAATATGTGAACAGATAAGCTTTTTGTTTTGGGGCGCCAAGACTGATCATAGAAATGAGCATCAGGCAAAATGAGAAAATATTTTTCATCGCTTGTCTTAATTTCGGATGAAGATAAAACTAATTCATGAAACAGAAAGACCGGAGACCGGAGACCGGAGTTAAGAGGTTAAATACCACTTATTTCGGGAACGATTTTTTACTCATATCTTAATGCTTTTACCGGATTAATCCTTGATGCTTTGTAGGAATGAAAGTATACTGTGAAAAGAACAACTGTTGCCGCCACTGCAAATGAGACTGCAAAAAACCACCAGCTTATTGGAGTCTTGTATGCAAAATTGCTAAGCCATCCCGACATAAAATAGATCGTCACAGGGATAGAAATAAAGGAAGCAATGACTACAAGGACGAGGTTATTTTTAAGAAATGACATAATAATAGCCTGTCCTGAACTCCCGAATGCTTTTTTTATTCCTATTTCCTTTGTTCTTGACCGGGACACAAACAGAGTGAGTCCAAATAATCCGAATGCAGCAATAAGCAGGGTAAAAAGTGCAAAAATTGACACAATTGTACTTAAGTTCCTTTCCGAGGAGTAAATGTTTTTAATGAGGTCTTCAATAGCAGTATATCTGAAAGGTCTGTCGGGTGCCGCTTTCTTCCATTCAGCTTCAAGCATTGGAAGAATGGCATTAAGTGTTCCGGGCTTGTAATGCACTGCGACCTGTTGTATATATTTGTCAGTCATGTGAATCGAAATTGGAGGAATGTCGGAATGAATAGAGTGCAGGTTGAAATCATTTACTATTCCGATTATTGTTGCACCGCCTATCTGTTTACCAAGCGGATCTGTAATTCCAAGCTGTTTTACCGCTGCTTCATTTAGCATCACTCCTTGTTTTAAATCGCTACCAAACTCTTGTGAGAACTCCCGGCCTTCAAGTACTTTTATTCCCATGGTACTAATAAAGTTATAGTCTACCGCCATACCTTCAACCTTTACCTTTAGTGTTTTATCCTGAAAATGAGGATACATTGATGACATTGATCCCTGCATCGGAAGTTTTCCATAACACCTCCGGCCATTATTACGTTAGGATTTGTTTTTATACTGTTGATATATGCTGAATATCCATTGAAATTGCGTCCCAGCTCAATTATCAGTATATCCTTGTTATAATAACCAGGGTCTTTACCAAGGGCATATTTATACTGCGAACGAATAATAAGGGTTCCGGAAACAAAAGAACAGAAAATGACAAGCTGAAGAACAATGAGAGCTGAACGGAAATACTGTTTTGCCTTACTGGTATGAACAGAACTTTTGAGAATATCCATAACCTTTAAACCTGAAAGATAGGATGAGGTATACAGACCAGAGACAATACCAATAATAATTGTCAGTGACAAATAAACTGTAACATAAACAATAATATTCGAGCTGATAATATTCAATCTGGTCTGAAAGAGTTTCCCTGCATAAGGAAGTGCAAGCTTCATTAGTATCAAAGCGATTGGCAGCACCATAAGTGCAAGCAATACCGATTCGATAAGCAGTTGATTTTTTTATGCTCCGGTTTATTGCGCCGAATGTTTTTCTTATACCAATCTCCAGGCGCCTGCCGGTTGAGACCGCAGTTGAGAGTATTATATAATTGATTGCTGCCACCAGTACTATCAGAAATGCAATTGCGGTAAAGAGTTTCACATTTTTTTTGTTTCCTGTAATTCCCGGATTCATAACATTGGCAGAACCGAGGTAGATGTCGCCCAGATTCTGAAGTGAGTACTGGTATTGAGGCTTTTCACTTATATTCTTTGCTTCAAATTCCCTGAATTGATTTTCAAGAGATTTAGTATCGGCATCTTTTGAAAGAAGTACCCATGTAATCCAGAAATTCATTGTATAGTTTACATCAGCATTTGTTATCCCGAAAGATTTGTTGATAGGATCCAGAGTCCATTTCCTGTTTACCAGGCACTGTGTTCTGAATGTTGAATTTTCGGGAAGATCTTCAAATACACCCTTTACAATAAATACCTGATCAGTATTGTTCACTACTCCGATAATCTCCTTACCAACAGGATCCTGTCCGGGGAAAATCTTTTCGGCCATACTTTTTGAAAGGACTATCGAATTATCATCGTCCAGAAGATTATTCCCTGACAGACCGCCAATTAGGGGAATGGTAAAAATATCGAATATGTCGGAATTTGTTGCAATAGCATCATTTATGGTAAATACTGTTGCATCTTTAAGTTTAAGACTTAATCCACGCAAATACCTTGTTGTGGCGGATTTCTCCACCTGTGGAAATTCATTCTTCAGGGCACTTGCCAGGACATATGGAGTGCCCGACTGTGTGTTTTTGAAATCGACATAGTAGTTGAGGACACGGAAAACTCTTTTACTGTTTTTGTGCGACCTGTCGTAGCTTAGTTCATTAATAACATAAAGCAGCATTATAAAAGAAGCTGCAAGAGCAATCGATAGGCCCATTAAATTAATTCCGGCGAATACCTTATTGTGTCTAATAAATCTAAGAGCTGATCTGAGATAGTTTTTAAGCATAATCAGTTTGTTGAGTTATCGGAGTGAAAAATTAAAACACACCGAATTTACAACGAAACATTTAGTTCTGCAAGGAATGGATTGAAATAATGATGTCTCAGGATAATTCAAATTTAAGAATAGTCTTACGAACATGTTCCCTGGTTTCTTCCGGTGTCGGATTAAGTTCTTCTGTTGTGAACTTTCCTTTCTCAATGTCGATTCTCTCAAACACCATAAGGTAAAGGTCAAAAATAATCTCGAGACTTAACTGATACCGTGGTTCAAGGAGAGGCCTTATTTCTTTTATTATATCATAGGTTTTGATTCTGTATTCATCTGCCAGCTTATAGTATTGCCTCATAAGATTCCGGAAGTTACTGTCAACCGGCTTGCCATGTGCAAATTCCTGCATTTTGCTCCTTGACAATTTGTTTTTAATTATCAGATCATCCGCAAAATAGCTCAGGTTGTTTAACTGATCTTTCTGAAAATCACGCATTATATGAACCAGGTAGCTGAACACTGCACAAGGAGTTGCTGCCCACTTAACATCGAAAGGAGGATTTTGATATGTGCCATTAACCTTTTGTAATCCGTTAAGATGGACAAATATTGAAGCTGGCGCCACTGATGCACCGTTAGAATATTCAAGGAATGATTCGAGTGTAGGGAATCCGTCATTATTAATATCGTAAATCATCGATTTGGCAAAAGCCTCCATAGGCCATAGCGGGATCCTGAACTTCTCCACTGTTTCGATCAATTCAGCCTGCATCGGGTTGCATTCCTGAGAAACAATAATCATCCTGAGCCAATCCTGAACATTTGCAACAAATTCTTTCCTTTCTCCCGGCTCAATAAGTTTGTTTTTAGCTTTATGGTTATCGATCATGTCGTCGATTGCCCGCATAAACTTGTAACATGTCTTGGCAGCACAATATCTGTCGGCTTCCCAGAAATTAGCTGCAATTAGAATGTTGGGATGGTCCTTTATTTTATGAAAATCAATTGAGTCGAATATGTCAAGAAATTTATCTGTCTGTGAGTTCATTTATTATTTTCTGATATATCAAAGATATTAATTGTTCAGGATTCTTTCAGATGTCAGTTTTGCAGAAAGCAGAATATTCGGGATCCCGTTTCCCGGATGTGTACTTCCCCCGACAAAATAGAGATTTTTATATTTTGAGTGCTGATTATGTGGACGGAAATATCCCATCTGCATTATGTTATGTCCCACACTCCCAAAGACTGAGCCTCTTGTTATATTACAAGCATTTTCCCAGCTCTCAGGAGTATAACATATTTCAAATTTTATATGTTCCTCAATATCATTCATTCCAAGTTGCTTAAGTCTTTTAATCAGAGCCTTGCGTGTGTTGACTTCTTCAGTTCATCCCAGTCCTGTTTTTCATTTTATCGACATGACCGGCTCCAACTATAAATGAAAGTGTATCCTGGTTTGCCGGTGCTGCAGACGGATCACTCCTTGTGGGAGCATGAATATAAAAGCTCGGTGAATCACTTATTGATTTGTCGATGAAAATCTTATCCAGACCTTCCCGGAATCCGTCCGACAGGAAAACACTGTGATGTCCCAGCTGGGGATAAACTTTGTCAAGGCCCCAGTGATAACAGATGGCTGAGCAGGAGTATTTAAGATTGTCAAGCTTTTGGACTTTCTTCGATCGGGCAAAAGCTTGCGGTATACATAGGGCAGATCAGCATTGGCAACAATAATGTCAGCTTTAACTTCAGAATCATCTTCAAGGATGATGCTCTCAGCTTTTTTCCCATTAGTCACAATCTTCTTTACAGGTTTATTATAATGGAATATGACACCCTGAGAATCAGCCGCCGAAATTAATTTCTGTACGATACTGAACATGCCACCTTTTGGAAAAACGAGCCTTCAGTAAGTTCCGCGGCAGGTACCATAGAGAAGAGGGCAGGAGAATTAAACGGACTCTGGCCAACGTATATATTCTGGAATGTATAAGCCATCAGAAGATGCTGATTTTTAAAAACCTTTTTTGCATAAGCCCAGTTCGAGATATACGTTTTCAGTTTAATAAGCATTCCAACATTCCTTAGATTGGCAAACTGGAAAATATTGTCAAAATTACGGCCAATAAGCTTATTCATTCCAATCTGAAAAATCTCATAACCGGCGGTAACATATTTCCGGGATTTACTAAAACTGCCCGGTTCAATCTTTTCATGTTGTTCCTTCATTTTCTCCTGATCGGGAGAGAATGTAATAACTTCATTATTATCGAAATAGATTTTGTATAAATCCTCCAGAGGGGTAATGTCGCTGTTTTCAAACAGGGGGATATCAAGCGATTTAAATACCTCACGATAGATGTCCGGCATCATGAGCATAGTTGCCCCAAGGTCGAACCTGTGACCATCGCGTATCAGCTGGCCGCAGCGGCCTCCGGGAGAGGAGTTCTTTTCATATACTTCAACATTGTATCCATTTTTTGCCAGGTAAACAGCAGTTGTAATTCCTCCGATCCCTGCTCCTATAATAACAACGGATTTCTTTCCGATCATATAACCTCAGACTAAATATTCTTAAAAAACTGAACTAAAGACTTGCAAAAAAAGGATTTGTCCCATTTTTGGAGACGCAAATTAATATTTTCCTAAAAATTACCACGGAGATTTCTATGATAACACCAAACGTTCTTTGAAAATAATTTCTGACTGGTATGCATATCCTCGTTTGATGACTGCACATAACCTGTGAATGATCTTATTACGCACAGCGTTTATCACGAGCATTTTGTTTTTACCCTGAGCTACTTTTCGTTGATAATAATTGCGTAATTCAGGATCTCTTGAGATTACCGACATTGCCCCCATATGGAGCATTCGTTTAAGTACTTTATTCGCCATATGGCTAACTCTGGTTCTTCCTCTTACACTTGACCCGGAGCTGTGTTCGAACGGGGCCACGCCGCAATAGCATGCGAGCTGCTTAGGGTTAGTGTACATTGAGAACTCATTGGTAAAACAGATCATAAATAAAGCTGTCAGTTTTCCCACTCCAGGAACAGATGTTGCAAGTTGGAAGAGCTCTTTAAGTTGAGTATCATCTTTAATGATATCGTCCAAATTCTTTTCGATTTGTGCGATCTCATTTTCGATAGCTGATAAAGTTTTCTGACAGTTTTTGCGGACACTTGTGGCTGCACTTTTAGCCCCCATAGCTAATAGTTCTTCAATAGGGTTTGTCAATGCCTTTTGAGAGGTGATTAATCTTTCCCGAAGAGCTAAAAGATCCCGAAGTTGTAAGATAACGTCACGCTGAGGTTTCCATAGCTTTATATCATCTCTATTCTTGTACGCATATAGAGCTATCCTGTGTGCATCAACTCTATCGTTCTTGCCTCGCTGAAGGCCTAGGGATCGTATTATATTTACAGGCATCTCAATCCAAACATGACAGTCTTGTTCAACAAAAAAACTGGTTAATGGACGACAATAAACGCCTGTGAACTCCATACAAAAAATGGTCTCAGGTAATTGAACGTGGTGTTCTTTCTCTAGGAACTTACTCATGGTTTTAATTCCCTTTTGAGTGTTGTCAAAGACTCCCTGGATAACATGATCCTTGTCTTGACCCTTGATAAGAGCCAGATCAAACTTGGACTTAGACACATCGATACCAACAAAGTTTGTAAACATGATTTCCATTTTTTAATTAACTTTATATGTTTAAAACCATGTTCTGAACACACTCAAGCCCCTGATAATAGGCCTAAAGCCTTAATTTCTATTTGAAGCTTGTTCAAAACACCGGTATGGGATTTAATCTCCGTATAAGTCTTCAAACTTTGTGCACGGACTAATTCTACCATACCGGTTGGTTTTTATACAAAATTCGTCAATTAAATAAAAGAACTTAAATCAATGTAAATCAATTATATAAATAAAAATAATTTAAAACTCAATAATCCCTGCTAATCTAAGGGTTTCACGGAGTTTTCGCTGAGGGACACTGTTTTTACCAGCTATATTTGGTGTTCTCCATGTTTCTCCGTGATCCCGATTTCTATCGGGACTCCGTGTTCCTCCGTGGTTAAAATCTATTCGGGATCAATAAGTAATTTTGAGTTGTAGTTTTTTATCTTCCTTCAACTCAAATATCCATTTTTCAAAAGGAGGCGGACCGAATTTCCCGATCACATTGTTTGAAAATCCATAACCTTCAGTAGGTTTCCCTAATTTGTTTGTCTCCATCGTACCGTTCAGATTTTCATCCTGGTAATACCTTACTGCATACTTCCCTGGTTTAAGATTTTGTATAGAAAATATTGAAACGCTATCCCTGATCTGACCCATTTCCTGAGTAATTATTTTTTCATTTTCATCAAATAGCTGAAGCATCAGGCTGCCGGTGTTATTATGCAATCCGGTCACTTCAATTTCAAGAGTTAGCTGTGCCGATATCAGGTTTGAAAACAACAACAGACATGTTATCAGGATGAATAATCTTTTCATAGTTTGAATTCTTACTCAAAAATAAAAATTTCTTCAATTTTTGAATCAAAGACTTTTGCAATATCATAGGCAAGCTTCAGAGAGGGGTTGTATTTATTTTTTTCGAGAAATACAATTGTCTCCCTTCTTACATTCACTTTTCTTGCCAGGTCATCCTGGGTAAGATTTAATCTTGCCCGGTGTTCTTTTATCCTGTTATTCATTTTTTATCCCCCCGAAGTTAAATATCAACCAGCAGACTGCAAATGTTAATGCCATTCCTATTATCCCGGCGCCAATAAGCGTGTGAATTTCATAATCAAGACTTTCAGAAAAATACCCGATTGCGAGCCACATGTAAATGGAGATGTAATAAGAGAGTGATGCAGATTTCTGCATTACTTTTTTTGAAAGTTCATCTTCGGCAGGCTCACCTCTCCTTGCACTGCGCAGCCTTTTAAATCCGATAAAAAGAGCAAATACCAACAGAAGAAAAACTACCAATATACTTCCAAAATCATTTGTTTTTAAAACCCCGGATGATGAAAGTATCCAAAGGATCGTTGCCAAAAGCACTAATGCTGCGACCATAAAGACAATAACTGATTTTTTCATTTCATTTAATATTAGTTATTTAATTCTAACAATTAGTTATATAAAACTAACACAAAGTTAGAAATAAATAACATTAATATCCAAATTTATTTTAGAGTTTTATTAAGTTATTAGGTGCAATCTCAATTAAATATAAGATTGTCAGTGCTATACGCAAATTTTTTTATTAACTAGGATATAGGAATAATAGCATAATTACAAGTTGATACATAGATCTGACTTAAGAAGGTTTTGGTCTAAAGCCCTACTAATGGCACTTCCGGTAACCACGGACTTAAGTCCGTGGTTACCAGAAGGATTATTTAACTGCTGCCAGGTCTTTCCCGAAGAGATAGGTTTTGCCTTTCTCTGTTTCAGGGATTTCAATGATTTTCCCGGCATAACTTAATTTTAAGGGATTACCGAGTTTTGAGATGATCTTTGCCTGTTTAAGTTTTCCGTTTTCCCAGTCAAGATCCACTTCAAATCCGCCTCTTGCCATTATTCCATGGATATAACCTTTCTTCCAGTCAGTTGGAAGAGCAGGCAGAAGTTCTACCTCACCTGCATGACTTTGTAATAGCATCTCGGTTATTCCTGCTGTACCTCCAAAGTTCCCGTCTATCTGGAAAGGAGGATGGTTGTCAAAGAGATTATTGAGGGTTGATTTTCTTAATAATGCTAGTACATTTTCGTACGCTTTATCACCATCTTTCAGGCGAGCAAAAAAGTTAATGATCCAGGCTCGGCTCCAGCCGGTGTGACCGCCACCGTTAGCAAGCCTGTAATCGATTGTATTTCGTGCGGCTTTGAGGAATTCAGGATTCTTCTGTTCTGTTATCTGATTTCCGGGATGAAGTCCGTACAGATGAGAAATATGCCTGTGTCCGGGTTCGGGTTCCTCAAACTCCTCTGTCCATTCCATCAGACGCCCATCTTTACCGATCTGGATAGGTGCCAGTTTCCCCAGAGTCTTCTCCATTTTTTTAACCAGCGGCTTATCAAGTCCAAGTAAGTTGGCCGCTTCGATAGTATTCTGAAGCAGATCACGTATAATCATATGATCCATGGTCGGGCCCATAACCATGCTTGCATTGCCTGTTCCCCCCGGGATTTTAAACCTGTTCTCGGGAGAAACTGAGGGACCGGAAACAAGGTAACCTGTTTTTGGATTTACTGTCAGCCAGTCCATACAAAACTCGGCCGCCTCTTTCATAATGGGATATGATTTTGATCGTAGGTATTCTTTGTCACCTCCGAACTGGTAATGATCCCAGATATTCTGACAACTCCATGCAATTCCCATTGGCCACATACCATAGACTATTGCGCCTGTTGGTTCTGTGAAATGCCAGGGATCAGTTGTATAATGAGCAACAATGCCTTTCATTCCATAAACTTCTTTTGCTGTTCTCCGGGCATTTGGACGGAGGGCATTTATAAAATCTATGAAAGGCTCCTGCAACTCTCCGAGATTTGTTAGCTCAGAGAGCCAGTAATTCATCTGAATGTTAATATTTATATGATAATCTGCACTCCAGGGCGGCTGCATCCCGTCTGCCCAGATTCCCTGGAGATTGGCAGGCAATCCGCCCGGACGTGAGCTGCCTATAAGAAGATACCTTCCGAACTGATAATAAAGTTCTATCAGATCGGTATCGACATATCCGTTCTGCATAGCTGCAATTCGTGCATCGGTAGAAAAATAATTTCCATCCGAAGATCCCAGATCGAGTGACACCCGATTGAACAAAGAGTGGTAATCGGCTATATGATTTTTTCTTAGTTCAGAATATTGTTTATCAGCGACTTTTTCCATTTGATTTCCGGATGTCACAAGCGGGTCTGTTCCAAAATAGTCAGTTGCCGCTGTCATGAAAATAGTGACCGAGTTTGCCTTTTCAATTCTTATGCTGTCACCTCCTGCACTTGTTGTACCGCCATCGCATATTACTTTTAGTTTTCCTGCCATTTTTACACCAATGCCATCACCAACATGTTCATTTATATTGATTTCATTTCCCTTTGCCACTATAGCAGGCTTCCCACCTTTTCGCGAGATCCTGGTTGTAAATGAAAGAGAGCCCTGCTTGTCGGCTGTTAATCTAATAACAATAGCCTGATCGGGGGCGCTTGAAAAGATTTCTCTGAGATAATTGACCTGGTTGGCAGTGTATGATACCCTGGCAACTGCATCATTAATATCGAGGTCCCTGCGATAGTTTGAAAGTCCGCGCTGAGGACCGAATTTAAGATATATATCTCCAAGTGCCTGGTATGTTGCGGTTGGGTTCCGTGGTTTTTGACCGAGAATTCCCTTTTGTGCAAGTTCCTCTGCTTCTTTGTACTTCCCCTCGAAAAGCAATTTCCTAACTATTGGAAGGCTTTTAAGCGCATCAGGATTTGCATCCCAGCGTTCCTGACCGGTCCAGACAGATTCCTCATTTATTTCAATACGTTCGTTTTCAACATTCCCGAAAATCATTGCCCCTAGTCTTCCATTTCCGACCGGTAATGCATCGTTCCAATTTTCTGCAGGATTGTTGAACCAGATTTTCATTCCGGAGGGAAGATTTTGACCGAATGAGGAGAGATTGTTTATCGAAATTATTGCAACTGACAAAACAATAAAATACAAGGATCTAGATTTCATTGTATGGAATTATTTATGTAGAGCCACAATGCATTGTGGCTCTACGAATAATCAATATTGAATTAATTAGTCTGCGTATTATTGCTAAAAATTATAGGAAAAACCTACTCCAAAAATCTCTTTAAATTGGACCTTTGATGCTACGCCCTCACCATCTTCAATAACACCGCTTCCGTTTTTATCAAACTGGATCTTAATATCATCATCATAAATAAGGTGCGTATTGAAATTAACAGAGATATACTTGTTAACCTTCATTGCAATAAGACTTTCCCAGCTTACATCAATGTTCTGAGGATTATGAGCGTAATTTGAAAAGAGGTCTATTTTTGTTGTGAAGGAGACATTTTTCAGATATTCAGCTTTGAAATCATTTTTTGAAAAAATAACTCTCACATAACCTCCGGCTTCACTTTTTACTTTTTCCCCGGGAGTTACTCCGAAAGCTCCCTTATTTGACAGAGAATCGTTAGTAACAAAAGTGAACTTTGCAGTTAATGGGGCAATAAAGGCACTGAAATAAGCATTTGGTTTATAGTCCATTCCAAGAGCAACAAGAAGATAGGCCGGTGCAAAAAGGTCTGATATAGTCTCTTTCTTCGGATAATTGTAACCCGGAGTCATCTGTGTTTTAAAGTTTAGCAGTCCGGCATAATAGAAGTTCTTAAATGCCTCCTGTCCGTATTTAGAGAGAAAGTCAATTTTGTCATCTGTTTTTCTGAAATCATCTTCTCCCTGTTTCAGAAGACCATAGCCAAGGTCGAGAGAATTGTCCCAGACAGATTTTCCCTTTTTATAATTTGCAAAACCGCTAAAAACTCCATTAACAGCAACTGAATTCTGTCCTCCGGAAGCCCAGTTACTTAAGGAAGTCTGGGCTAGAGTTATAGCAAATACACCACCATTTTTCCATCCCTGTGTTGTGTCAGTTTTTACAGTACGCAAGGCTTTTTCAGCATCAGTTACCTGGGCTGAAACTACTGATGTTATAAATAATGCTAACAGTGTAAACATTAAGAGTTTTGTTTTCATGTATTTAGTTTTAAAAGTTTTTATTATTCAAACCCAAATCAGAGAGTTTTGTTTAGCAATACATTAACTTATTATAAGTATCTATTCCTGATTATAAAAGTAGTTACTCTTTATCAATCTAAAAAACATTTTTACCGCAGAGATTCGCTGAGAAAAAATGGAGAGCCGCTGAGTCAAAAATTCATCATCAGGAACTCTGCGGTTCTCAAAGATTTTCTCTGCGTTTCTCTGCGGTTAAAGGATTTCGTATTTTGTTTTTAAACTATTAAATTGCAAGCGAAAATATTAAGATTTTTATTATAGCAAAAGCACTGAATATGAGCAAGACAGACGCATTTTTAAAACATATAAATGACGGTTATTCCTGTAAGGGAGATTATATTGCACTTGGAAGTGCAATTTTAGACGGAGAAACAATCGGAGCAGCTCAGGTAAAAGTACCTCTCAAAACACTTAACAGGCATGGACTGATAGCAGGGGCAACAGGAACCGGAAAGACAAAAACACTCCAGGTTCTTTCCGAGCAGCTTTCTGAAAAAGGAGTTTCTGTACTTCTCATGGACGTAAAAGGTGATTTAAGCGGTATCGCAATGCCCGGGACGGAAAAGCCATTTATTACAGAAAGACATGCAAAACTGAACCTTCCTTTTTCACCTAAAGGGTACCCGGTTGAATTAATGTCTCTTTCAAAGCAGGAAGGTGTGCGGCTCAGGGCTACAGTTTCTGAATTCGGACCAGTGCTGCTCGCACGTATACTTGAGTTGAATGATACCCAGGAAGGTGTAATGTCGGTGATTTTCAAGTATTGCGATGATAAGAAACTTACCCTGCTTGATCTTAAGGATTTGAAGAAGGTGATCCAGTATATAACAGAAGAAGGAAAGAAAGAGATCGAAAATGATTATGGCAAGATCTCAACTGCTACCACCGGAATTATTCTAAGGAAGCTTATCGAGCTTGAGCAGCAGGGTGCCGATCTGTTTTTTGGTGAACTATCTTTTGAAATAGCCGATCTTATGCGTACCGACAAGAACGGTAATGGATATATAAGCATCATACGTCTCACAGATATTCAGGACAAACCAAAACTGTTTTCTACTTTTATGCTTTCACTTCTTGCTGAGATTTACAGCCAGATGCCCGAAAAGGGAGATGCAGAAAAACCTGAACTCGTGATATTTATCGATGAGGCACATCTTATTTTCAACCAGGCAAGCAAGGCTCTTCTTGAGCAGATTGAAAACATTGTGAAACTTATCCGTTCAAAAGGAGTGGGTATATTCTTTGTTACACAGAATCCAACTGATGTTCCAAATGGAGTTCTTTCACAACTCGGACTAAAAGTGCAGCATGCACTAAGGGCATTTACGGCTATTGACCGTAAGGCAATTAAGCTTACTGCTGAGAACTATCCTATATCTGAATTTTATAAAACAGATGAAACAATCACCAGTCTGGGTATTGGCGAGGCCCTTGTTACAGCTCTTAATGAGAAAGGAATTCCAACACCACTTGCTGCTACAATGCTCAGAGCTCCTGTGAGCAGGATGGATATCCTTACTCCTGCTGAAATTGCATCGATAAACAAATATTCTGTTTTGGTTCAGAAATATGGACAGACAATTGACAGGGAGAGCGCTTATGAGATATTGAGTAAGAAAGTTACTCAATTGGAAGAGGCTGCTGCAGAGGATGCAAGAAGAAAAGAAGAGGAGATCGAAGCGCAGCGTAGATTCCGAGACAGCGGAAAGGGGAGAATGGGAGAATGGGGGAATCAGAAGCCCGGATCATCATCAAGGAGCACCAGAACACCACAGGATCAGATGGTTAAAGTGCTTACGAGTGCCACATTTATCAGGGGAGTTTTCGGTGTTTTGAGGAAGGTGATGAAATAAAAATATTTTCTTACTCTTTCCTTTTATCAATAACCGGTTTCATATTTGCACTCCCTAATCAGGTCTAACTATTACCTGAAACTAGATGTAAATATTACGCTATAATAGACATTTTCGGGTATTTAAAGAGATATTAAGGATGCTACACGTTCCGCCGTTAATAATCGATCTTGCACTTATACTTGGCTCGGCAGCTATAGTAACATTGCTTTTTAAAAAGCTGAAGCAGCCTGTGGTTTTGGGTTATATTATTGCCGGATTTCTGGTCGGACCATACTTTAAGTTATTCCCTACAATAGTTGAAACCGACAGTATCAAAACATGGGCTGATATCGGAGTAATATTCCTGCTGTTTGGTCTTGGACTTGAATTCAGTTTTAAGAAATTGGCGAGGGTAGGTGGTGTGGCATTAATCACTGCTTTTACAGAAGTGACTCTTACAATGCTCCTGGGCTTTGGTGTTGGAAAACTATTAGGCTGGAATAACATTAACAGTCTTTTTCTGGGAGGAATTCTGGCTATTGCATCAACAACAATTATCATAAGGGCGTTTGATGAACTGGGGGTTAAAAATCAGAAATTTGCCGGAATTGTAACAGGAGTACTGGTTATTGAAGATCTTGTTGCTGTGATACTTATGGTACTGCTCTCAACTGTTGCTGTAAGTCAGACATTTGCCGGGGCAGAGATGTTTAAATCGATTTTGCAGCTTGCTTTTGTCCTCGTTTTGTGGTTTGTTTCAGGAATATTTTTTCTTCCGACATTTTTCCGGAAGATAAGTTCATTAATCACCGAGGAAACATTACTTATAATTTCGCTGGCGCTCTGTTTTCTTATGGTGGTGCTGGCAACATATGCCGGATTCTCACCCGCTCTCGGTGCCTTTATAATGGGATCTATTCTTGCCGAAACAACAAAAGCTGAAAAAATTGAAAAAATTACAAAGTCGGTCAAGAACCTTTTCGGTGCAATTTTCTTTGTGTCGGTTGGTATGCTGATCGATCCGGCAATGCTTGTTGAACACATAATTCCAATTCTCGCAGCTACTCTGGTATTATTATTCGGGAAGCCGCTGTTTGTTACGCTTGGAGCTCTTGTCGCCGGTGTACCTCTGAAAATCGCTGTTCAATCAGGTATGAGCCTTTCACAGATAGGGGAGTTTTCCTTTATCATCGCCACACTGGGACTCACACTGAATGTGACCAGCGACTTTCTTTACCCTGTTGCAGTTGCTGTTTCAGTGCTGACAACCTTCACAACACCCTTTATGATAAAACTCTCCGATCCGGTATTCAGGCGGATAGAGAAGTTATTGCCTGATAAATGGAAGAAGAGTATGGCCTCCTATAGTGTTGGAGCTCAAAATATTGCCGAGATCACAGAATGGAAGAAGGTAATCAGATCTTATGTTATCAATATAGTTATATTTTCAGTGATAATTATAGCGATCATTCTCCTTGGCACCCGTATAATTGCCCCTTTATTCTCCGAATACAATAGCAGCAAGTTTATTACTGTGGCAGTTTGTCTGATAGCGTTATCTCCTTTTCTATGGGCACTTGCCTTCCGGAGACCACACAACCAGAATTATAAAAGTGTATGGGCAAGAAATACACAGAGGGGTCCGCTGATAATAATGGGCTTTTCCAAGGTTGGTCTCGCTGTGTTTTATATCGGATTTCTTCTTGATTATCTGTTTCCTACAATTGTTGCATTTTCGGGAGCTGTTATTGCTATCATTATACTGGCTTTTTTGTCAAGGAGGTTGAAAGCGTTTTACGGAGAGCTTGAGATGAGGTTTCTTGATAACCTGAATGAACGGGAAATAAAAGCAAAAGAGGGGAATGAAATACTTACGCCATGGGATACACACCTTGCTTCTTTTGAACTTGGTATAAAATCCCCCCTTGCAGGAAAAACGCTCGAAGAGTCGCAAATCAGAGAGGACTTCGGTGTCAACATTGCTGCAATTGAGCGCGGAGATTATCTGATTAATGTTCCGACCCGCGACAGTCACTTATATCCGAGCGATAAGCTGATGGTAATTGGTACCGACGAGCAGCTTGAAAAATTCAGGATCTTTCTCGAATCATCTGTAGCCAGGGAAAAAGTGCCGGATATTAAGCAGAAAGTCACTCTTAATCATTTTACTATCGGAGAAAAGTCTTCACTTACAGGCAAAACCATCAGAGACTCAGGCATACGTGAACGTACAAAAGGTCTGGTTGTGGGTATTGAAAGAAACGGAGAAAGAATACTGAATCCCGAATCAAACGTTGTTTTTGAAGTGAACGACAAAATATGGATCGTTGGCAATCCTTTGCGTTTACAGATTATAATAAATGAACTTACCGGTTAGCGGATCACCACTTTTTCTGATTTATATGAAAAGACCGGTTGCTTATTGCCTCCGGGTTCATTTACTTTCAGCAGTTTAATATCAGCACCTTTTACATCATCGAGTACAATGGGTGTTCTGTAGTCTCTCTTGCCGCAAGAGAGAGTCACATTCTCCATTGTGATTCCTTTTGCATGTCTGATATAAATGCCCCATGCAGGAAGCTCTTTGAACATTGAAAACTCCGGATAGCTGGCACCCATCTCAGGGACCTTGTCAAGCTCATCCAATCCGATTTTGGCGAATTCGGGATTTCCTCCTCCCGGGTAATTTATTTCAATGTTTTTTAATGTCACATTTTCAATGATTGCATCGGGCATGCCAACGATTGATGATGGGGATATATTTCTTGGCATATCCTCAACCGGACCTTCATAGTTATATCCTGCATCCGGTTTGGTTGATGGGACTTCCGCATAGACATTTGAAATACTTATATTACTCATTTTACCCTTTTTACCTGCCCTGCGTTCGCCGATACGAAGAAAAATAACATTTCCTGTATTGATCGACCGCAAGCTGTCAACTATAACATTTTCAACAAGTCCGCCGTCAACGGCTGCGAAGGTGATTGCTGAACGGTAGGTATCAAAGACCAGGTTATTTATTATTTTAATATTCCTGAAACCGCCAAGAGATGCTGTTCCGAATTTAATCCCATTTGCACTTGTGCGGATAGTATTATTATGAATATAAACATTCTGACAAATGAAATCAGCGTTATGCGATTTCAGACATATGCCGTCATCTGCAGCATCAAAATATGAGTCTGTAACACTTACGCTGTCGCAGTCTACGATGTCAATTCCGTCGTTGTTCCAGTACGACTTGCTGTCTACTGTTATTCCTTTAACAATAACGTTTTTACACTGATCGTATTGCTGATTCCAGCTTCCCGGATCTTTCAGGATTATACCTTCAATCCGTACATTCCGGCATCCTTTGAAATAGATATTCTGCGGCCGTCGTCCTTCCCAGGGACGATCATACTTGAGAGGATCTTTTATAACTCCTTTATGAATCAGATCCACAAGATTGGTAGCCACAGTAAATCCCTGTCCGTCAATAACTCCCTTCCCGGTAATGCCAATGTTATTCACATTATGTGCGAATATCAGTGCAGTCCAGTTCGAAATGAATTCATAATCGAGTGGATTCGGAGAACCTACCAGGATGGCACCTTCCTCAAGCTGAATAGTAACATTTGGTTTCATGTGGATTGTCCCGGTGAGGTATCTGCCGACATAAAAAACAAGACGTCCTCCGCCGTTTTCACTTACAAAATCAATCCCTTTCTGAATCGAATTTGTATTCATCGTTGTTCCGTTTGATTTTACACCGAACATTGAAGCGTTGTAGTCTTTCGCACTAAGCCCAACAGAGGCAAGCAGCATAATCGAAAGAAGTAGAGATTTGGTTGTTTTCATTGGGTATTTATTTTATTTTGATTTTTTTTTGCCACCAAGGCGCTAAGGCACGAAGAAGCACAAAGGAAATGTCACTTTGTTTGTATTCCTGGTGTCCCTTGGTGTCTTAGTGTCTTGGTGGCAAAATTTTCATGATTTTTTGTATAAAGTTACAGGACCAATTAATCCCATTGATTGAACCGGCTGAATCTTATTTTTCTCATTTGTCCAGTACTGGGCGATAGGATTATCAGTAAGTGATTTCATATAGTTGCCCATTGAAGTAGCGACGGTTATCTCAATAATATTTGATCCTTTCCGGAGTTGTTTTCCAATATTATAAATTCTTCTGCCATACCATTTTGCCCCACAATTCTCACCATTTACTTTAAGTTCAGAGAGTCCGTATACTTTTCCCAGATTGATTATAATATTTTCAGGATCAATTATTTCAACCGTATTACTGTAAGTGATTGTTCCGGCAAAGGCTGCAAACTCAGGCAAATCCTTAAGATCCTGTAATATATTCATTGAAGTCTTTTTGCCAGATCCATCCCGGCAATGAATGAATTCTGCCTTCCATCCTTCCATTAAAATTATCTCTGCCGAACCATTTACGGGTAATGGTTTCCACTTGGTTCCGCTACTGTTTTTGTCGAAAATGAAGATCCTCGATTCTGCCGGACCAAGGTCAATTTCAAGGCTGTTATTCTTATCGGGGAAAATTCTGTAACGATTCCCGGTTTCTGCCTCCCAGATCCACCCGTTTCTGCCCCTTGTAATTTCCGGAGAGAAAGTAACTGTTGACTGATACGAATTATGCAGATGAGAGTTTATCAGATAAATCATTTCCGAACCATCATCAGCTTTGTAGCAGTTTTGATATACGTATGGGTCAGGTTTTTCAATAAGAACGTTCGGTTTAAGATTGTAATTCTTCTGAACTTCAGTGAACCATGAAATAAAATTCTTTTCAGGCTTTTTCAGGAAGATAAACCGATCGGGAAATGATTTCATCTTCTGTACAAGAGATTTTACTTTCTGGTCCTCTTCGGGATAGTTTTTATACCCGAGAGATTTAAATGGAATTGTTTCTATGCAAAAAATCCTGCCTCCTTCTGCAATGAAGTTTAGGAGTTTATCTGCAGTTGCTGAATTCAGACTGTCGACCTGTATGAGGAAGATACTATGATATTTCCTGGGGCCAAATGACATGAATCCCTCCTTCATTAGTGACTGGCTGATAATATTCTGGGAGACATAATCACAACCATGTCCGTTCTTATTCATTGCTTCCCATACAAGTGTCATATACTCTACATGAGTAATTGACGGAAAGGGCTCCATCTGCGATCCGATCAGGCTCCACATATCCTCGACGGGTGGCAGTATGGCAATATCAGTAACCATTGTGACATTCTGGAGGAGTGCCGACATCCTTCCTTTGTAATCATTGTAAAGATGAAACCAGGGCCACCAGGTATTCTTCTCATTGTAATAGCCGCCATATCTTATCCATCCGGGATAGGGAGCCTCCGGAGGTGAGTAGTTGAATCCGTGAAAAACACTATGATTAACTCCTGTGATAGCACTCTGATCGCCACCTATTTTAAGGTTCTCCAGCGAAGTGTTGAAAACAGTGTAGGTGTCAGTCATCTCCTCACAGCTTACAATCCTTTTCCCTGTAAGGTTTGCTGCAGAGGAGACAAATTTATTAATCATTGTATAAGCCCTGCCACGCCTGTAATCTTCCTCTGGCATCTCTTCCCCTACTTTATGTTTCAGCCAGTTCATTGTCCATGATTCAGACTCGGGGATATCATAATCAAAGCTGCTCTCGAGCGGGAAGAAACCCCGACCATAAGCCTGAGCCCTTGATTTTACGTTTAGTTCTCTGCACCAGGCAGTATAAGGTTTTATGAATCTTTCTTCAAGCAGCTCAGCCTTTGTGATTTCAAAATCATATCTCATGCGGCAAAGATCCTTTTCAAGTTCAGGTGACACTGTAACACCGTATTTGAAATCGGTAACATTACCCATTGCACCGGTTTTGAAAAGCACAAATGGCAGCCATGGGAATATATCATATCCTCTTCTTTTCCTGAACTCGTCCATGATTCCATCAAACCAGTTGGCTCCTTCAAGCTCGAGTGAGTCGGTGAAGAGCGCTCGGATATGACCTGAAAGTTTTCCTGTTTTTGATTCAATTGCAGAAGACATCCTGGTCAGATATTTCTTAACGGCAGCCTCATTATAATGATTCAGAACAGGACCGGTTGCTCCGGGAGCCCCGTTGATAACCTGCATAAATCCATCAATCCTTATGAGCGCATAAAGGGCATGTTTTCCTTCGGGAATGGAAATTTTAAATACTTCATTATTAATAGTATCATGCAGGTCAATTACATTATTAATGTTGATCAGAGGATCCGTGACAAGCTTTAGGGAAAGAAGCTCCATTGTCCTGCCAGGAAAGGGAGAACTGACAGCCGGATCTGCTTCTTTAAAAAGTTCGAATTTCGATATTTCATATTCAGCCGGACCTGTTATTTTCTTAACGGCAATAACAACAACCTGAGATCTTTCTTCCCCCTGAAGATTCTCTGCACCAAAAGGCCAGCCTGAACCGACAATGAGATCGCAGGTCAGACCGAGCGATTTAGCCTCTTTGAACGTTACAGAAAGCATATCAATCCATTCCTCACTAAGCCATTTCAGAGAGGGTTTCCCAAGATCATCCCCCTCAGATCTTTTTGGGAATTCAACGGGATTAATCTCAACTCCTCCTATTCCGGCAGCTTTGAGAAGACGGAGTTCGCTGATTAGCTCACCTGCTTCAACCTTATTCCCGTTCCACCACCAACGCACAAACGGGTGGTAGTTAAGAGTTGGTTTGCGGAATATTTCATAGAGGTTAATAGTAGTTTCTTCTTCTGAGGCAAACGTCTGAGGGAATAATGCAATCTTTCCGGCAAGGAAACTGCCGGTGGTAACAAGTGTACTCTTCAATATGAAGTTTCGTCTGTTCATCTAATTTTTTTAAACCGCAAAGAGCGCAAAGATTAAGCAAAGATCACAACGCAATCTTTTCAATATTTCCTTTGTGTTCCTTTGTGTATCCCTTTGTGTCCTTTGTGGTTAACGGATTTCATTTTTTACCAAATCTTAATAATGCTTCATCAGTATTTTCAACAAAGAAAACCCTGTTTCCCCTGTTGCTCTCCCTTATAAAATCCTGAAGACTTTTACTTGTATATTTTGAAAAATCTCCTGTAACTGCAAGTTTAAACTGATAATTTGAAACCTTCTGCAGTATATCTCCGGCAAGTCCGGTATGCAATTTGAAAAAATCGGGGTGAAGGTTTATCTCTTTTAAAATGATTGCATTACAATTGTTGTAATACATATCGCCAAGCAGATCAACAGCATCCTGCACTGTCGAGATTTGGAATTCAACATCAGTTACCTCGGCGATTTTGCCGTTGTCCGTATCATGAAAAGTTATCATTATGTTGAGTTAAAAGGTAATTCGATAAAATTTAGAATTTAACGCCCCGATTTTAGTTGAAGGGTTAACAACATTTTTCCCGGCAGCATCAACTTCGGCAGCTGTCAGTGATTTTCCAGTAATTCCATTGCTAATTGCCAATGCGGTTTCTTTCCCGGCAGTTTCGCGCAGATGAATAATCAATGATTTGCCGTCTGCTGCAGGGTCAGCGCTTATCAGGATAACATTTTCAGGCCATCCTGTCAGGAACGCCCCTTCCCAATTCTTATCTCCGGTACCTTCCCCCGGAAGGATCCTTGTCAGGTAAGGTACACGGCAGCCCCACCCGAACCTGGTCGCAAAACCGGCTGAGTTATCTGCTGAGGTGGTCAGGTAATATGTCCAGGTATGACCGCCTCTTTGTTCAGCATTGAAGTTGGTTACCCAGTAATTATTCATTGGCCATGAGAAGATATTTGTGCTTTGCGGAAGAGCTCCGGCTGTGTAGCGTCCGGTATTGATAGCGCCAAGCTGCATAAGTGGCATTTCGGCACAACCCATCACTAATTGTGAGCTGCCGTTTCTGACAGATGTGAAATTCTGAACCGTATACCAGTCGTTCGAAGAGCCTTTTATCTGATCTATTCCGGCTTCGATTATTCCTCCTGGTACTTCCAGGAAATGTTTTCCATCTATGATGTTTATCGGAAAGGCGATATAAAAGCTCTCGGGTGAAATGATACTTTTCTTGACAATTGAGCATGCCAGGTCGAGGCGTTTTTCAGTATTGTAAAGCCTGATTTCAAATGAATAACCCTTAGGATTAACTGTGGTTTCAGATTCTCCAAAGAATTTGATTGTGTTCCATATTTCGCCTTCCGAATATGAGTCAAACCAGACTGTGTCGAGAGGTGAGCGTTTGAAATCATCGAGTCTTTTGCTCTCCATCTGGGAGCGGTTTCCCAGTTGTTCAAGAATGAATTCTCCCATTTTGTAATTACTTTTCGGATCGATAAGCTCAATTCCCAGATCTTTGTCAAACCATGATATGATCGCTCCTTTAACCGGGTCGGCAGTGATTTTATACCATTTGTTTTCAAGAAGGGTTCTTTTTTCTTTTGTTGAAACAGATTGTTTCTCATCAATCTGTTTTATTAAATATTTCTTATATCCGAAAGCAGGGACATCATTTAGCCAGAGAGCCCAGGTTGTACCATCAGAACGATGGGAGAGTGCCTGGACAGGAATCCTCTTTCCATCCCTGTCGAAGATGCCGGGAGTCTTGCCCCGGGGCATAATCTGATGATCAATATAAACAGTAGTCAATCCTGATCGTTTCCAGTTAAGTGTGTTGAAAACCAGAAAGGAAGGCTCTTTTTCCCTTGTGAACATACTCTGAAGAAGACCCATGGCCTCTTCACCTATTGAGGCTGTCCTGCGGTTTGCTTCCCATGCATATGAGTCTTTCAATGCCCGCTGTTCCATAGTCTGCTGACTGTAGGGCTCCCTAACACTCTCAGAATAACCGGCAGTATGTTCAGTATAAAACAATAGTGCATTATCGGCCAGATCAATTTTTTTATCAATATCAGCAGGAAGCTTTATTCCTGCTGACGAAGCCATTCCAAGTCCTGCGACATTGGCAATTAGCCCGGATGAGGCAATACGGCTTGCTGCCGTTTCACGGGCTGAAGCACCGAAACCATCAGTCCACCAGTCTGGCCATGCACCCCTGATTACCTGGAATTCCCCGCTGTGAGATTTTTCCATTCCTGCAAAAAACGATTCAGCTGTGGAGGTTGAGAGCTGAGGCCATAAAAAGGTTTCATTCCACTCTTTTATCAGGTCGCTGGCAATCGATGAAGGAGGAGAGTTGTCGGTCAGATAACCTGAATGCTGAATTGCCATTTCATCGAATGGGTATTTCTTTGAATCGAGACTTATCAGGTAATTCATCAGGTTGTTCTTGAACCGGTTAAGATCACCACTCTGCATTTCAAGAACTGTGTTGCCTGTCATGTAATGCTCTGCCCGGAAAGTCAGAATTCTTTGTCCGGAAGGTGACTCCCACCAGAACATTGTTGGTTTATCGAAACATATAAGTGCCCGATGACCATGGGTTCCCATGTTCAGATATTTTATCCCGACCTGGTTGAAGTAATCGTTCATGCACCAGCCTATTCCGTTGACATCGTTCTGCATTGCAAGCTTTACGGGAATGCCTTTTTCCTTTATTCTTCCGACAGCCTCGAGAGATGTTGCCAGGATTTTTTCATCAGGGATTTCATCAAAATTGAAATACATTCCTGTTACCTCAATCCTGCCTTCATTTATCCGTTTAAGTAAACGGTCTATCTGACTCTGCGGACGGCATTTAAGATACTCATCAACAGGCCATGATGCTTCACAAGTCCATCTGAATTTTGCATTTTCGGGATAGTTGTCTGTGGCATCACAATAGTCAAGAGCATAGTCGATATACCTCAGATGTTCGGCAAGAATTTCTGTCTGTGACCTTGTATATCCGATATCGGTATGTGAATGCTGAATGAAGCTGATCTTCCATCTTTTTACAGGATTCAGGGTAACAATATTTTTGACCGAAAAGTCACCCGCTGTAACTTTAAGCTCAATTTTTGATGGTTTCGAAACAGGAGGCAGCCCCAGATTAACTGCATTATACCCAAAGTTGAGTGTTACATTCTCAAGCAGTTTCCCGTCGGCAAATATTTTTGCATCAGCCTTTTGTCCAAAGTAAAAGATTCCGGCTTCCACAAGTTGTACCTCAGAGGTTCCCTTTTTCATTATTGCCGGAAATGCATTAAGTGTTACTCCGGTCTTTACCTGTTTCTTGAAGGGCATATACCACGATGTGAGGTTAGCCGCACTGCCTGTAACCTTTATCTTCAGAGGTATTCCGGCTTTTATCTTGTCAGAGGGAATCCGAAGAACCATATAGCCATGATTATCTCCATTCTGATCAACCATTATGGAATGAAAACTCAGGCTTGATCCTTCTGCTCCGGGGATCTCCCAGGTTCTTCGTCCGTCGGTATAGAATTCAAAACTAAGATTGTCTCCGGCATTCAGGACCATCCTGGCTTTTCCCGGACTGGAACCTATTGCAGCAACCCAGGTAATTGTGCCATATTTCTGTTTTATGCCCGATGGGACTTTTTCAGTTTCCCATTCAACATAGTCTTTACCGTTCAGTGCCCTAACCAGGAAACTTTCGCGTAATCCCGGAATACAGGAATGATATTCATAATCCAGACCGGCGTTTTTTTTTGCATAACCGTTAATCAGAAAATCGTCGGAGGTAATGAATGACTGAGCGTTAAGAGAATGAAAGAGAAGAATACTAATTCCTAAAAGGATGAAAAGTCTTTTCATAGTTATTTAATTTTCTCGTAATATGGTAAATCGTTTAGCTTAACCGGTACTTCAATAGTTTTCGGACCTTTTATTTCAGTCCCGTCAAAACTCTTCCATTTGCCTTCAGGAATGATGATTTTCCTGGAGGTAGCACCTTTAATCAGTACGGGAGCCACAAGCAATTTATCCCCCAGCAGAAACTGGTCAGTAATTGTTGCATAACCTTTTCCGGGATAATTGTACTCCAGTGGTTTTACAATAGGTTCACCTGTTTCTGATGCTTTTTTGGCAAGCTCAAGAATATAAGCGATATATTTTTCACGGATTTTCACAGCAGTTTTTACTGCTTCAAAATGTTCTTTGTCAAGAACTCTCCAAGGGGCAACTGAAAATTGCATCATTGGCATAAGAGCATGAACCTGGGCAGATCTGACTATTGATTCCTGATCCATTTTTTCGAGATTCTGGAAGGAAGTAAATTCACCGCCTCCAATCAGATCGGGACATGAGAAATAGTAACCCATAAGTCCGGCAGAAAGCATGTTGGGAATTAAAAACTGAAGATCCTCAAACCCATGACTCTTGTCACGCAACCTTTCAACCAGTGGCTGTCCTCCCATTTTCCACATTGCCCTGTATTCGTTTAGAGGATAATCAAGACCAATCTTTCCGTACAATTCAGAGTGTTCCTGAGGTGTTGCATCGGGTTTGAAGGAATTAATGTTCTCATAGAATTCAAAATCTCCTGCATCGAGTTTAAAACCATCAACCCCGTAGTCGTTTGTTAAGATATTCAGCTGCGATTTAAACCAATCGGCAGCTTTCGGGTTTGTAAGATCGAGCAAGCCACTTGCCCCGTTCCACCATCTGACAATAGCAGGTTTTCCTGTTTTATCGGTTACCAGATATTTACTTCTTGCCAGACTTCTGTAAACATCACAGTCGGGGCTGATAAACGGGCAGATCCATACCATCACCTTAAAACCCATTCGATGCAGGGAATCGATCATCTGTCGGGGATTCGGGAACCTGCCGGGATGAAAATTCAGCTTTCCATAATCCTCCTGCCAGTTATCGTCGATCATCAGCACTCCTGCGGGAAACCCATTGGCAAGAATGCTCCTGGCATATTTCATTATATCTTTTTGATTCTGGTTATATACAAGTTCAATCCATGTGTTATACTGGGGGCTTGTAAAGAGAAGTTTGTCAGGCATTTTACCGGAAGGAGGGAAGTATGTCCTGCTTGCATACTGGTATGCATCTTTCAGAGTTTCACCGGCTTTATGATATTGAAATTTTACTGATTTTCCTGTGAGGCTTAATTTACCTGAACTATAGCTTATCCTATATGGATTGTCGGACCAGATAACTTCTCCAGTGTTTGAAAGTATAAGCGGTTGAGCCTGATTGCCGTAATTGCTCTTAAGGTCAGCCTGGTAATTTTGTTTTAACGGCATTTTATTACCGTCGTTGATAACACCGGTCCACCATAATGTGTTAATACCGGAGTTAATAGTGAGACTATCACTGAATACTTTCTGTTGAGACAATGCAGCGTCAGTAAACAGAAGGAAAAATAATGGCAGTAATGATATTTTTTTCATAATTACAATATTTCTCATTTTACAAATGCTTTAACCACTATGGCTTCTGAACCGGATTTATTAATTAATCTGTAGCTTTTTGCAGCTGCAGGAATTACAAATGTTTCGGCATAATTGAACTGCTGAGACATCCCGTTTCCGGTTTCAACAATTATTGAACTTCCTTCAACCAGGCTGAGGACATGGCACTTATTCTCCGTCTTAATTTCAACAAAATCACCAAAATGATATCTGTGAACATCATAAAGATGAGTTTCGTGAGTTGGTAAATGATATAGCTGCCAGTCAGGGCCATGATCAATCAAAGCAGGTTTTGAGATCAGTTTTTCCCTTACATATTCTCCTTTGTATTCGAAAAACAGGTTTTCAATTCCCCTCTGAATGTTTAGATTACGGGGTTTTCCATTTAGATCCATACGAAGCCAGTCGTACATTTTAAAAGTAAAAATATAGGGTGTAGAACTGATTTCCAGAACAAGGTTGTTTTTGCCCGAACTGTGTATTGTGCCATATGGTATCAGGAACAGATCATGTTTTGATGCCCTGTGTTTCTGTACATATTTTTCAATTTCAATAGTTTTTGAATCCCGGTGACTTTCCTCAAGTACATTTTCGAATTCAGACGTTTTAATACCATTCTGAAAACCAAGATAGATACCTGCATTGTCTTTTGTATCAAGAATATAATAAGTCTCTTCCTGAGTAAAGTCCTTGCCAAAATGCTCCTTCATATATTCCGGACGGGGATGACACTGAACAGAGAGACTTCCTCCGTCAAATGTGTCGAGGAAGTCGAACCGAATCGGAAATTCAGTGCCAAAACGAGCGTGGCAATCACCAAGTACGGCTTCACTTTCCTGAAACATCAGAAAGTCAAATGATACTTCAAGCAATAATCCGGAGCTCTCAAAGAGCAGTCCGTTTTCGGGTACGATTAATTCGAATGACCACGCGTAGTTGGGGACTTCCTTATTCAATCCTTCGATATGATCCTTTATCCAGGTTCCACCCCAGGCACCTGGTTCGAACCATGGTCTTACCCTGAAAACATTATGGCTCATAACTTTCAGGGATTGTCTTAATAAATCTCCGTTCATCCAGACCGGATTATTGGGTCTTTGTCCGTCTGTAATTATGTCTATTGAAGGAACAAGAAGCTCTTTGTGTTTATTCAGAACTATCCAGTCGATAAAATAGAAACGCTTATACATCAGCTTCGGATCGTCAGGTTCTGATGCACCCAGGTTTGTTATGCTTCCGGCACGTGACCTGAACTGGATCTCATTTTTTGGCAGGTCGATGTAGATCAGGAGTCCTTTCCATTCTGCCAGTGATGCTCCGGGACCGAACAGTATGTTTATGTCAGCGTCAGGATCCGGCTTGCATTTATACAGTTTCTCCGTTTCAAAAAAGTCTATAAGATTTAGAGTTGTTCTTTTTCCGAATAGAGGATCTTTTCCGCCCATGAATGGTGAGATCATATTTTCAATTTCTCTCTCCGGCTTTAAATAGTCTGAGATTGACTTCCAGGATACTTTTATGTTGTGGTTAATGAAAAAACCATCTAGATTCTCACGGAAATGGTTAAATAAGACGTTATTATACCCATCGATGATAATTAACTTGTGTTTAATGATTTTTTCACTCAGAGCTTCAAATCCTGCATGAATTTGCCCATCTTCCAGTTTAAATGAAGGATAGATATCATAGTTGCCGGAGACCGGTGATGGTTTTATATCAGGCAAGAGATACTGACTTGATTTCCGAAAATCTTTTTTCAAAATGGTATTTTTATATTTCCCGCTGATCTCGCAGATCAATTCCCGCTGCGGAATGAGAGACGCCAGGCATGGCGTCTCTACTGTAATCTAATCTGCGTTAATCTGCGTAATCTGCGGGAAAAATCTTTATATTTTTTCTATTTTTGCTACAAATCCTCCGTTTTTAGCCATTGTTACTTTCAGGATCTCTCCTGACTTTATTGTTTTTGTATCCTTTTTTAAGTCTTTTGGTTCTGCATCTGATTTCTTTGTGTCAGTCCAGGTCTCAGCTGAATAGCTGCCTGCAGGTAAAAAAGAAAGATTTATTTCAACTGTTTTTCCCACACTGTTATTCATAACTCCGACAAACCATTTATCCCCGCTTCTTTTTGCGATCGCTACATAATCGCCGGGATAGCCACCCAGAAACTTAATATCATCCCAGACAGTCGGAACAACTTTCAGAAAATCTGCTCCCGGCTGGTTGAGAATATTATCAGGGTGATCACAGACCACTGTCAATGGACTTTCATAAATAACGAATTTTGAAAGTTCGGCAGCGCGTGTATTCCAGACAAGAGCAGGCACCTGCTGTTTCCATTGTTCCCGGGTGACATTCAAAAAGGCGCCCGGAGTGTAATCCATTTGTCCGGCCAGCATCCTTGTAAATGCCAGTTTTACATTATGTTCAGGACTCATCTTATCGGAGAATTTGTAATATTCATTTCCCATGACGCCTTCGCGGGTTATCATATTGGGCCAGGTGCGGATGATTCCGTCTGGTTTATAGGCACCGTGAAAATCAACAAGAAGCTGGTTCTCTGCAGCACATTTAATTATATCGTGATACCAGTTAACCATATACTGATCATCACGGTCCATGAAATCGATTTTAATACCGGCGATACCCCATTCGTGGTAAACAGGGAAGGCCTTTTTGAAGGCACCATTGCGGTTCACATCACTAGAATACAGCCACACAATGATTTTGACATTCTTTGATGCAGCATATTTAATTATTTCAGGCAGATCTATCTGTGGTGCCCATTTGGTGATATCGGCTTCAGGGGTGTTGAATTTTCCGTACCACTGCCAGTCGACAAGCATATATGGCCAGCCCATTGAAGATGCGAGATCGATATATTGTTTTATCACCGGCATTTCCATTTTTACCTCCCCGCTCCACCAGTGGTCCCAGGCACTCATCCCCGGCTTAATCCAGGATGGATCTTTGATTGCACACGGATCGTTTAGATTCTGAATGATTTCAGACTCGATCAGGGTTCCCGGGGTTTCACCTATCATAAGTACCCTCCATGGTGTATATACCTCGTCGTTAAATCTGTCCTTAACACCGTTTTCAGGCTCCCCGGGTATAGGTACCAGTTTTGTTATAAGCTGATTTGTTGTTCCGTTGGTGCCAATATAAAAAGCTGCATAATTGTTGATTTTTGCTTCAGTAATTGCCACCCAGCAGTTATTTCCGTAGTCCATCAGGAAGGGCATCCCTGCAATCGATTTTTCAGTCAGGTAGCTCAGCGGATGTTCTTTGAATTCTGCTTCATTTGATGTTGCATAACCTCCGTATTCAACAATCCATGCTTTCGGATCGCCCGGGATACTGAATGTTGTTAATTCTTTAACAATCTGTCTGTCTCCTGCTTTGGCTGCTCTCAGAAGCTTGTAGCGAAATGCCAGACCGTCATTGTAAGCCCGGACCTGAATTTCCATCTGACGCATTGGTCCGGATTTCTCTTTTAATGAAAGAAGCAATTCATTATAATTATTCAGGACTTCGGCATGTTTTGACTTTACTACAGGTTTCCATGTCTCATTGAAATTTTTTGTGTACTGATTCTGAATTACAAAATTCCCGGTCATTACAGGTTCTTCTTTCAGCTCAAAACCCATGGGGGAGGAGTTTATAATATTCCTGTTAAGAAACGTAACAGAATATGTAAGTTTCTCCCCGTTATTGATAGAAAAAACAATTTTATTATCGGGCGATTTCAGATTAATTGTCTGGGCCGCAAGGACCATTTCTGATGTAAACAAAAAGAGCAGAAGATAGGATTTAAATGATTTCATATCAGTTAATTATTATTTCTGATTTATCGGTTCAAAGTCAGTTGAGTCAACCCAGCCGGCACTCCTACGTGATATTTCTCCTCTCATGAATCTGTTATAAAAATCCCTTCCTTTTTCTTCTGAATATGGATATTTATCAAACAGATCTCCATTACTAAGCATCCTAGGATCGCCCTGTTCAAGAAGTTCTTTTTCCATTTGAACTGAGAGTTCTTTTTTCAGAGAGCTGAATTCAGATCTTTCTGACAGATTATTTAAGCATTGAGGATCGGTAACAATATTGAAAAGCTCCTCTTCTCCTCTTTTCCCAAAACTGAGATTCCAGAATTCATCAGATCTCCCGCTGCGCTTCATGTTGAGAATAAGTGTCTTTGTAGGACTCCCGTCGGTGTTGAGATACCCTGTCTCAGGATTGCCTGCGGGCCAGCGATCTGGTTTATAGTTCCTGATGTAGTAGTATCCGTCTTTTATGATACCTCTTATCGGATATCCGACATCATCCGGTCTTCCAACATCATGGCGTTCCTGCCCAATAAGTACATGGTCGCGTTTCCTGTCGACAGTCCCGTTTTTCCGTGAGTACAGAAGATTTGTAAAACTCTTTCCCTCAATTGGCTGCATTCCGTTTTCATTGAGTTTTATTCCGGCTGTTTCGAGCATAGTGGGAGCAATATCGATAAAACTTATATAGTCATTAAGGATACGTCCAGGGTTTTTTATCCTTTTGCCCCACATTATTGCCATTGGCATATGGTTTGAATACTCGTATGCATTTCCCTTCATACGCGGAAATGGCATTCCGTTGTCAGCCGTAACAATGATTATAGTATTTTCAAGTTCCCCGCGCTTTTCAAGGATCTCAATCATTCTGACAAGGTGAGAGTCGAAATACTCGATTTCGAGAGCATAGTCGAGAATATCATTTCTTACTGTATCATTATCGGGCCAGAATTTATAGAGATTAATTATGTCGGAAAGTTTTTTTCCCCCTTTGCTGACACCGGAACCGTACTCATAAACCCTGTGTGGTTCAGTTGATCCATACCAGAAACAGAATGGTTTATCATTATCAGTTGATATCAGAAAATCTTCGAAATTTGCTGCGTAGTCTATTTTTGACATTCCTGAAGCCGGGGGGATACACTTTTTCGAATTAAAGGCTTTGCCGGTAAGTTGTCTGGGATTTCCTGCAGAATCGACAGCTGTGCCGGGAGCCCATCCCTTAGCAGTGAAAGCGACACTGTATCCATTATCGCCAAGAGATTCCATGAATGTTGTATACTTCAGCGGGAAAAAGGGGACGTGATTGCCGGCTTCCTCAAGCTGCCAGCTGTTCCTTCCTGTGAGGAAACAAGCCCTTGAAGGAGAGGATTTTGCATTCGGAGTATAAGCATTGTTGAACAGAATCCCCTCTCTGGCCACCCTGTCAAAACCGGGTGTTTTTACAAAGCTGCATCCGTAGGCACTCATATCGGGAAAAGAGATATCATCACCCATGGCAATGAGGATATTAGGTCTTTTTTCACCCTGAACCTCACTTACTGCCCTGTTGCAATAAGTAAGAAGGAAAGGTGAAATAATAATTACACTTTTAATACCTGTTGCTTTCATTAGCAGCTATTTAAAGTCATATGTTACATTTTCGGGCAATGGTTCAACCATTAATTTCATCCATTTCCCGTTTATCTTTATCACTACTATATTATTATCCTTATCATAAAACATAGTCCCATCGCCACTGGTTTTCAGCTCTTTATAGTTTACATGTTTTGCATCTTCAATATAATTTGATTCATCATCGCCTTTTGGTTTTTCAGCCAGAAGGTTATCTTTTCCAATATTTCCAAGTGTAAGAACATTTGTCAGTTTAAGTGAGCCATAAAAGATAGCCCTGTCGCGACTGAACATGTATGAGTGCTGCCGCACATCGGATCCGATGCGAAACCAGTTGTAGGCGGCCTCAGAATGACCGTAGACAGATCCGTAATAATATAGTTCAGCCAGGGGTTTATCTTCCTCAGTGTGTTTATTGACAAGCATTGTGATTCTTGAAATATCATCTTTCGCATAGCCTTCAAAAACATGAAATCCCCAGCGCTTCTTGTTCTTTTCATTTTCATTACCTCTTACCTGAACCATATATGGAGTACTAAGTATTCCATTAACAGTTGTATACATAGGAGTCAGCTGAGGATTGAAACCATAGTTATAGCCTCTTAGTTTCCACTTATTCCATGAAGTGTCAACATCAGAAAAAAGTTCAACTCTCCTGAAAGCAGAATTTTCAGAACCGGGAACAAGCATTATATAGTTCTTGTCTGTAACCTTATTCTTTTTTCCCTGGGAGAAGACACAGATTGTTGAAATCATAATCAGGAAAATGATGCAAAGTCTTTTCATCGTTGACGAAAATTAAGTTCTACTTATTCAATGAATCAGAGTACTTTATATAATCCAGTACTATAGATTTTATAATATTGGCAAACTTAAGATCAGGAATCTCTTTCCTTGAAAAATATTGTGGCCGTTCGCCTTCCAGAAGGGTAACCTCTTCTATTGGGATATTTAGTTTGCCGTAATAGATATATTTTATGTTTTCATATGCATCACCCGTCAGACATTCATATTTTCTGAAAAATGTATATTCTTTAAGATCCAGGTCCAACTCTTCCTTATATTCTCTTACAAGGGCTTCCTCAGGAGTTTCTCCCTCCTCAACATGTCCGCCTATCAGATCCCAGTGATTGGGAAAGGGAATCCATGATTTATTATCGCGCAGGGCGAGCAGGAACTCTCCATTGTCATTTTCGAGTATAATTGCAGCTATTTTCTTCATAACGGGTTATTCCACAAAAAGTGCAGCTACCTCAATCCGGTTATTATCCGGGTCCAGAGTCTCGAATTCATAATAGCCATCGCCTGTTTTACGCGGACCACGTAATATCCTGAATCCGGCTTTAGCCATCTCTTCTGATTTGAGGTTGACCAATTCCATATTTTCTACGCCGAAAGAGAGATGTATGAGACCAAGATGCTGATTTACCACCCTGTCGTTAAGATTTTCCGGAATTCCGGGTTTTTGCATGATCTCCAGTCTTGATCCTGAGTCAAATGAAATGAAATAGCTTTCAAATCCGGTCTTTTTATTTATATACTTCTTATTGGCCCTGCCATTGAAATATTTCACATAATAACCCTTCAGAATCTCAAGCTGGTTAGTCCATAAAGCAACATGATCAAGTGTCATTTTTATGTCATTTTAGTGTTTAATTTCACCGGTCTCTCTGAAACTGGCTGAGGCAGACTCTTTTGTATTATGAGATGTGACAGCGAGACCAAGATAAAGTTTTAAAGGTAACTCAAGAGTGTAGGAAGTATAAACTTTCCAGTTCTTTCCATCCGTGCTGTAGTACCCGGTGAATTCATTATTTATGCGCTGAAGTCTAACCCATGTGTTTGGATATGTGACAGGAAACTCAGGAGTTCCGGCAGCACTGGCAGGATAGATAGCTTTCATCTCTCCATTACTTTGCTGACGGTATTGAAATTCATATCCGCCGTTATTTTTATTTCTCGGATTATTATTCGGAAATACCTGAAAATAGATGTGTCTGCAACCAGCTGTCAGATCTTCGCGGGCCATTATGCCAGCTTTTGTATAGAGATGTGGTGCGCTAAGACTTTCGATACGGGTAACAATATCAAAATCTCCGGTTTTCTCAATATAAACAAAGTTGAATTCATCCTTTACACCCCAGATGTCAGCTCCTCCTGCGGTAATTTTAAAACCACCTTTATCAACAGTAACAGTGCCGGCAATTGCAGGGTTCCCGATATCAGTGTGTTTAAAGTTTTTGACAGGGATTAGTTTTACTTTATCGGGTTTAGGTTTAATATTTTGAAAACTTAGACTACTCAGTAAAACAACTGAGCTCATAGAAAGAACCCCAATCAGTAATAATCGACTTGCTTTTTTATACATGTTTTAAATTATTAGGTGAATTTTAAATTTATGGACTAAAGTCCGTATTGTATTGATTATGAGTAACCACGGGCTTAAGCCCGTGGTTACTCAGAGAAAACCAGGGCAGGGCTTTAGCCCGAAAATGCTATTCTACACATCTTAAAAATGTTTTGGTGTGTTAGTATTCCCAAATCTACTAAAAAAAGAGATGCAGTTCTATTCCAATCCTTTAACAAGAATAGTATCACAATCAGCTGATCTTAGTCTGTGTTTTAAGATATCCTGATACTCTCTGGAATAATACCATCTTTCAAACTCCTCTTTTGAACTGAATTTTATTAATACAGATTTTGTATACTTCCAGTTTCCTTCAAGAATTTGAGGAGCTTCATCAACGGCAAGATATTCAATGTCATACATCTCACTTACCTCATCAACCTTGTCGAGATATTTCTGATATTCTTCCGGGTTATTTATCCTTATGTTTGCAATAAAGTAGTATTCCATATTTATCAGATAAGTGTATTATAATCCTTATTGAGCATACATTACTGTTTCCCAAAGTTCTTTAGGAACAGCTTATTTGATAAGTAGAAGATAGTTGTTCCAACTACCATACCAATTAAATATCCGTTTGGAAGACCAATCGCGCAGACTGCAACTATTACAGCAATCAGGAACATGTTCCGGTCAACAATGATGTCCTTAACAAGAAGAACCAGGGCAAATCCTTCAAAGAGAAGAATTACACCAAGGATTGGCTTAGGAAATACCATAAGTGTTTCAGCAGAGTTGCCACTAAAAAACAACCCAAGTACAAGGTAAAAAAGTCCATAGATTAAAGTAGAACCACCTGTCCTTCCTCCAAAAGTGTAATGGCCTGCTATGCCTCCTGATCCATGACACACAGGTATCCCTCCAAGAAAAGGGCTGATTAAATTCATTAGTGAGTATGTGAATCCAATCTTTTTCACTGTCAATTTCTTTTCAGGGAACAGATCGTTGGCAATCTGGTTGGTAGCAAATATTGAGTTTCCGAGCGAAAGGGGAATCTGCGGGATAGCCAGAAGAAGGAGACCGGCAAGAATATTCTGATATGAAAGGTGAGGAATTGAAAGTTTTGGAACTGAAAATGTGAGGTTCGTAAGGATCCCAAAGTGGAAAAGAAACATGTATATTACGCCCAGTCCGAGTATAAATATTGCAGGCGGGTATTTGCGGTTACCAATCAGAATTAGTCCGATAAGGAATGCTATCAGTGCAAAAATATACCCAGTTGTTTTATCAGCCGGAATATAATCTTTGACAGCCAGTAAACATAACTGTAATCCGAGTCCCAACTGTATTCCGCGTATCACTGTTTTGGGAATTACCCTGTTTAGCCAGACAAGGAGTCCGGTAAGGGTAAGGATGAGCATAATAATTCCGATAGCGAGCCCTCCTCCCCAGATCACTTCTGCTGAAACGTGCTGGGTAATTACAATTAACGCAACTGCCTTCAGGGGCTGAACCGGCATAGGGATACCATAGATCAAAGAGGTCATTATCTGTAAGATCCCATATACAATAAGGGTATTCGAAATCTGCAGGTTTGTAGCCAGGAGCATTCCTATTATCAGGGGCAGATCGGTACCGATATCTCCGAAGGCTCCGGATAATTCATTTCTGTTGAATTTTATTCTGTCGGTTAGAATAGACAATTGTAATTGTACTTTTAATCCTTTAAAAGTAGCCTATATTTTCAGAATAAAAAAGCCGGACTTTATATTGTGACTGGTGCTTCCTGAACAAGCTGTTTCATATTCCTGTGAAACTGTCTGATAAACTTGCGATGAAAATAGGGATAGAGCATATTATCGCGGAAAGGTGAATCACTTCTGAAATAGCTTTTATGAATAATTCTGATCTGTCCATCCAAATCATCTGAAAACTCTATGGTTTGTTTTCCCCTGGATTTGTTACCGTCAATATAACTGAACTCAATAATTCTCTTCAGGGGGTCGATATTTATTATTTCAAAAGCCATTGGCAAGTTGAATAGTCCACGCATTATTCTCAGGTCAAGAAAATATACTTGCCCCGTATCTATTTCAGGGAAAGTTGAATTGCCAGAGTATACTGCAGAATTGGATTTCTTGGAAATCAGTAACCCGAATCTGACAAAAGGGCCATTCCATGATTTTGTTGGATCAGCTTTCCTGTAGCAGTCCCAGACGTGTGAAAGTTTGTTTTTAAGAAAGAATGTTTTTTCTTGAAAGAGAAAACTTGATTCATCGAGACCTTCCTTCCAGCTGGCATGGATAAGTCCAAAATCCTGCATATGGTTAATGTCTCGTGCTTCAATATATTTGCGGACTTTCCTCTGGGGTATCTCGGAAAGGTCAATAGTCTGAGGAATCTGAGAGAAACAAGGCCACTCAGATAATCCGGCTAAGATGAAAAACACAACTACAGGCAACTGGAACAGGCCTGATTTTATTTTTCTAAACAGCATACTATAAACCAGGTAGATAATCTCAAAAATAGGGATTATATCAAATAAACAATTAAAAAGATGATAAGTTTGATTTATTGAGAGGTACTTCCCCTAGCCATCAACCTAAACTCTGGTGTTGAATGAAGAACTGCATAAAATAGTTTCCCCTCCTTTTGAAGGAGGGGTGGTCGGGATTATTGATTATCATATATATACAATATTCTATTTCCCGACCGGGGTGGTTGATTCCATGTTTTCTTCTTACATTTATTGGTATGAAAAACCAAAACATCTTTAAGAGGAAAAGTCTTAAATTCCTCAGATCAACACTCAGGAACAAGTCCACTTCTGCTGAGGTAATCAACCACCCCGGCCGGTATCAGCATTTGTATCATAATTAAAAAAGGTCCGGCCCCCTCCTTAAAAGGAGGGAAATGTATCAGACATATATTCAATGCTTTACATTTTGTTTTGTGCCTAATCCCCTCAATATTTTACTTTAATTAACACCTTAAGTTGACATCTATAAGGTTCTTCCCCTTTTCGTCTTTGATGATTTTTCTTTTGCTTTTTCCAGGTTCTGTAAGGCCCTGAATTTTACTATCTTAGTTATTAAGGCATAGGGGATGCTGTTATCCAGCGGAAACTGAACGGTTCCTTTACCGCCTTTATAAGCCGATAATTCTTCTTTAAATGAGGCAATTCCTTCTGCCCCGGGATAAAAACCAATATGTTTCTCATATCCTCCAAAATGAACCAGGTTTCCATGGAGTGTAAATGTTGGAATGCCATAACTTATTGTTTCCTTAGCTTCAGGTGCAGCTTTCTTAATTGTTTCCCTGATTTTCTGTAAAATCGTCTGAGTTTCTTTAGGAAAACATGCAATATAGCTGTCAATATCAGTGTATTTAGCCATATTCATTTTCATATTCAGCAGTATTTATTGAATAAATATATCTTTTCTTATGAAACAAAGGTTTATTCCAAAATGTTTAATTCAAGAATTAATCCTAGTTCTTTGATACCGGCTTTTCCTGATTCATAGGATGTGAACTTTTTCAAAGGAAACAGTTGTTTATTGTCAGAGCTAAACAGAAAAATCCGAATATCATTATAATGAATATCAACAGGTTGTGTCCCCCTGGTATATGCCCTGTAGCCCAAATGTGATTTTCTTAAACCTAATTTCATCCCGGGGTTTAAGCTTATCCATTTTCCGACAGGAATGAATCCAAATATATTATTTGAATGTTTTATCCTTTTATTTTCGGTATCAATAAAAGTAGTTGTGGTTGTAAAAGAGACAAAAGCTCCTACCAGAGCAATAACCAAACCTGATAGCGAAAAGTATGTTGCCAGAATACCCCCTAAAAACAAAAAGAAACCTGCTGAGCTTCCGAAGGGGCCGAATGCTTTTTCGAGTTTATTATTTATTATCATAAATTGGATTCTGTTATAAGATCCGGAAAGATAGATTTGTTAATATTCAAAAGGTAAAAGATCAGCGATTCTCTGTCTTGCCATTTCTCCCTGCCAGCTTATTCCCAAAGGATCGAAATAGCCATCTTTATCGAAGTAAATGGAGTCATTGTTTAATATTATCTGACTTGAAGTCCCTCTTGTATAATATGTTATCGTCATTGTTTTCTGGTTACAAAGAAACTTACTAATCACACCTGTCGCAGTATCCACGGTTTGACATAAATACTTATCGGGGGAGAGAACCTTATAATTAATGTCTTTAACAACAAATCCCTCAACTGCTTGAGTATTTGCCCATAATGATTTGATGAAGTGCATTCGGGAGCCCAGGTAAGCCGACCTTCTCCTGCGGTCGTATTTCTCCTGAAGGCTTTTATCAATGCTCAGATCTTCATTAAAGATGCAATTGCCCGTGATTAAAATATATCCGGTCTTTTTTGAATATTTAAAAATGTCAAGGTAATATACCAGGTTATAGCCAAGAGCATTATTTTCAATCAGGATCGGTTTCAATGAGATAGCTATAAGCGTATCACCAGAGGAATCATGTGAAAAAGTTATATCATCTTCATTTTTGATTGTGCAATTCGATGCGTTCATTGTTATCCCAAGAAATTCTCTCTTGAAATAACCCATATTATTTCTTCTCTCCCTCGAAATCTTTTTGGCATTTATTACTACTTCACTTAATTCAAACAATTTTGGAGTCAGATAGATTTCCAGTTTTTTATAAGGATCCAGATTTGGGATGTTAAGTGAGTAATATCCTAACGCACTTATTGTTAAAGGCATAGCGGGATATCTCGAAATATCAAGCTCAAAGTTTCCGCCTATATCCGAATTAGTTCCTACAAAAGTACCATTGATATAGATTGAAGCGTAATTAATTACTTCTCCCGTATTAACATCTTTGATTGTACCCTTCAGTATCTGACCAAAAGAAGATAGATACAAACAGGTAAACAGAAGAATCAGTAAGCTTTTTCTCATTTAAAATCAGATCAGGTGTTTTCTCTGCAGCTATGATTTTATTCTAATTTTAAGATAACTGGCGAGAGATCTCTTGTTCTCCCATCAGGCCCCAGGGCTTTGATATCTTTAAATACAATATAGTCACCTTTTCTGAATCCGGCTAAAACGGATTTCATTTTTTCAGTAAGTTTATTATTGCCAGAAACCATTTCATAATCTGTATCGTCCCTGGTATACATCATAGTAAACCCGGTAATTGTAAAACTCATATCCCAGGCGAAATCTACCAGCCTGGCTTCCAATGATTCTGTTTTAGCAATAAGGTCTTTTGAAGCTGTCCCGTTATTTTTACCTGCAAAGTATGCTTCCGGAACCGGAATATTTTTAATCCGGAACTCTTTTTCTGATACTTTTTTCCCATTTACCAGAACAGAAATCTGAGTTAAATCCTGATCGCCGGGATTTATCTCCCATCCGTTACTGACTTTCTTAATTGTTCCGTTTGAAACTGTTGCGGTAACCTTTTCAGCAGAAATTCCAGGTACAGCTATTGCTACAGGATTAGATACTCCGCGATAGAGGACATTCATATATGTTGCTGCAACAACTGCCTCATTTTCAACATCCTGAGCACTTGAAGTTAATGCTGCAAGGAACAGACATAAAATCAGATAAATAGTTTTCATTTGATGCTAACTTTAAGTTATTTATATCAAATTTCGACTATTTATTTCAGATGGTCTATACGGGAATCAATTATTTTTATTTCTCTATTCACGGAGTGCTTCAGTCATAAACTTCTTAAGCTTATTGATATCCAATAATCCTTTTGTCCTCACACCATTACAAAGATCAATTCCAAATGGTTGTACTTCATCGATAGCCATTCTTACATTATCTGCATTCAATCCGCCTGCAAGGAAGACAGGGCATTTTGAGTTATCCCTGATCTGTCGGCTCAGCTTCCAGTTGTGTACCTTTCCTGTGCCACCAAGGACTTTGACTTTCAGATTTGGATTACCGCTGTCGAGAAGTAAAGCATCAACTTTTTGAGAGATTTCGATTGCCTCACTTACTGATTTTTCATCAATAACATGTATTACCTGGACAATCTTAACTGAAGGCAGGGCACTCTTGAGATCATTGTATGAACCCTGTGCCAGAGCATCAACAATCTGAATTGTATTGGTATTTGTACGAAGGTGATGCTTTATAATCATTTCAACAGAGGTCTCACTTGTAAGCAGGAAAGTGGCAACAGGAGGCGGAACAGTTGCTGCAATCTGCTTAATCAACTCATCAGGTATTGGTCCCGGTCCGCTGGGCATTCTGGCAACCAGACCAAGGGCTGAGGCACCAGATTCAATTGCTGTCTTTGCCTCCGCGATGCTGCTGATACAGCAAATTTTAATTCGTGGTCTCATCTATTTATCTTTTCCAAGTTTTATAACATAAATATCCTTATCTCCATATGATTTACCAAACATGTCAGCACCGGTTAGTCCGACGTGATAGATATTACCTTGTTTGTCAGAAAGTACTGTTTTCCCGGATGTTCCTCCGCTTTTTCCAACTGCAGTGAAACTTCTTTCCCATGAGAAGGTCCCGTCTGTTTTGTACATACGAACAAACCCCTGACCGGGAGGAAGACTCGATATACCACTAACAAGGACATTATCGGGGAAAGCGGGATTAATATCAATTCCTCGAATTCCATCATTAAGTGTTGTTCCGAATTGACGGTTCCAGAGAATATCTCCTTTTTCATTGATTTTTAACAGGAAAGCATCTCCCTCACCGAGCTGTTGGGCACCAAAAGTCCCTGATGTAGAACCTCCCACATAAATGTTATTTTCCTTATCAGTATTCAGGATCATGGCAATATCAAATCCATCAGTTCCGAATTGGGTATATTTGATAAGTTTCAGCTTATCAGTGAATCGTCCGGTGAATCCATCAATAAACCCTTTATTATTGTCTGCGAGGTTACCCCAGGTAGTCCCGCAAATATTAATATCAGAGCCTGCTCCCCCGACTATTCCGTAAGCCAGATCATCCATTGGAGTTCCGAACTGCGAAACAAGGACAGTGTTCCCTTTGTTATCCAGTTTCATTATGAAGAAATCAGTTTTACCAAAGGAGGTTTGTGCCAGGTTTCCTCCGGTTAATCCTGTTAAATAAACATTTCCCAGGTTATCTGCAAATATCCCTTTGGCGATATCGATACTATCAGTCCCAAATTGTCTGGTCCACAGCATGTCCCCATCCGGATTATATTTTATTACAAAAATATCCTCTTTCCCAAATGATTTTTCATTTAAGATCCCGGTTGTTGAGCCTGTAATATAAATGTTCCCGTTGTGATCCAACGCCGACCATTGAATATCCTCCTCTCCGGACGTTCCAAATTGCCTTGTCCAGATAATATTCCCCGAATTATCAATTCTGGTAAGGAATCCATCATTCCGGCCAAGATTTTTTCCGTTCATTGATCCTGTTGTTTTACCTGATATGAAGATATTTCCATCCTTATCGATGAGATGGTTCATAGCGTATTCCTCCTTTTCAGAACCGAATTGTTTTCCCCAGATTGTTGTGTTTTGGGATTTTAAATTGCCTGATAAGCTTATTAAGACCAGAGATAGAAGCAATGCACTTCTATAATAAAACATCCTCATACTTCAGTTTATTATGATTATTATGGTTTCTTTTTATTCAGTTAAATTATGGCGAGGTGGATTCGTAGGTAGATTATAAATCCGGATCCATTTGTCATACTCTTTTTGCACCAATGACCTGGAGTTTGAGGTTCCGTGTGATGGGATAAAAATCCTGCATCCGGTCTCAAGTAATATGCCCCAGCTTCTTATCATCTGCATAATATCATTAGCAAAAGGAGGGAACACTGACCATTTGAATATACCGAACATTGTGTCTCCCACAAGGGCAATTTCATTGTCTACTATTATGCTCACTGAACCTGTTGTGTGTCCTGGTGTATGCAAAATATATGCATTAAATCCTATGATATTCAGGTCAAAGGTATCTTCAATAAGGATATCGTACTGACATGGTTTATACCGGGAAAAGGATAAAAATCTCTTTGCAAAGATTTCAACAAGTGTTTTTGATACAATATTTGTGCCCTGGGGTACTATATTTTCACCTTTGGTAAGAAAGAAGACTTCGCTTTTATGAACGAGAACCTGAGCACTGTATTTTTCTTTTATTTTTTGTGCGTTGGCAGCATGATCAAAATGAGTATGAGTCAATATCAGATACTCAATTTTATCAATATTTAGTGATTCCAGACGTTTTTCAAGTGTATTCCACATGAATGCAGGGCTTGTATCAATTAAAATATTTTTACCCCCGAAAGTCAGCAGAAAGACATTGCTCCGCCCGGATAAAACCCTGATAACTTTGTACCCGTTTTTTGTTTCCCACGTTTTCATTTTTTCTCCATATTACTTCAGAATTTACAGAGACCTGATTAAAGTGTTTAATGCAAGTGATATTTCAACCAGTTTATTGCAATCCACTATTCCGGGATTGTCTTTGGGAGTATGAGTAATATCCTGACCATTTATGTTATCAATAAACCACTTCGATGATACTGCTATTGCCGGAACGCCATACTGTAAAAATATACTATGGTCACCCTGGGGCCATTGAACTCCTTCAGTTATCCCATCGTATTTTTTAAATATCTCTTTTGTAATAATATCAATTTCATCAGGAAGACTGAAGAGAGAGAATGCTGACAGGCCTTCCCTGAAGCCTGCTCCGTCAATGTTTATATTCAGGAGAATAGTATCGAATCTGTCTTTGTTTTCTGATATATAATTCATTTGTCCCGGGACAGCATAATAGTCTTCTCCGTTTAATGCTACAAGTTCAATGAGTTTATTTCCGTTATAGTCTTTTAGTAAGTCGGCCAGAAGCAAAAGTACTATTACACCGGTGGCATTATCTATTGCTCCGGGTGTGCCTTTTTTTGCATCTATATGAGCTGTTATAACTATCCTTTTTGATTTTTTATTCCCCTTCAGCCCAATTACATTATATCCTTTACCGGGTATTCGCCTTGATTCAGATTGAAGGAATACTTTTTTCCTCTTAAGCGAAAGCAGTTTTGTTCCTTCCTCCTCAGTCAGATAAGCCGAAGGGATATCAAAATCACCATCTTCAATCAGGGGGAAAGGGTAGACACCGCCTGCCAGTGCAGCATTTCTGCCGGTTGCACTAATAATAGCCTTCGCACCGCTCTTCTCAAGAGCCGCAATAATCCTCTGATGCTCTTCAGGATTATAAAACACAAAGTTTTTTGGCATGAGCTGTTCCCTGGCAATTTCTCCGTGCAGGAAGATAATTTTATTCTCTGCACTGAGTGCTTCCAGTTCTTCAATTACTGAGGCAGTTGTTAATATCGCTTCTCCTTTGAACGGGAGGGAATAGGGACTTACCAGAAGTTCAAAATTCCCATCTTCTGATTTAAGGATTGCGCCATTCTCCTCCCAGTCGATTGCATCAAATTCAGACATTGCTGTTTCCCAGCCAAGAAGAGATAATTCTTTCTCAAAGAAATGAGTTGCCAGTATGTTTCCGCTGCTTCCGACACATCTTTCTTTAATTGTGTTACAAAGTGTATCGAGATAATTCTGACTTTTGAGAATAAGGTGGTTTCCTTTCATACTTAATACACGGATCGTTGGACATTCAAATTTAGTATAAACTCGATTAAAAAAATCATCTTGAAGACATGCTTCTGTTAAATATTTCACAGCAAGAAATTAACCCGATTATTGTAATTTTGGCAGGCATACTTAGATATTATGGCTTACAAACACTCAAATATTAAAAATATTGATCCTATACAGCCTGTCTGCAAAAAAGCAATATATAATACACAGGAAGAGGCTTTGGATATGGCAGCACATATTAAAGAAACCAGAGTGGTACGGGAAATCTCAGCCTATAAATGTACCATCTGTGGTTTCTGGCATCTGACCAGCCGGACAAAATGATGTATTTTCACTTAGTTTTCAGGCATATACCCGCTTCTGTTTTTCACTTTCAGTTATAGTCTTCTCAAGACGTGCCAATCTCGTTTTTTCCTGTTTGGCAGAGAGGATCCAATGAATTATTGTTCTTTTGTATGAAGGGGCCTGACGGGAGAAGTATTCCCAGGCAGTTTTGTTTTCTTTGAATTTGTTTTCAAATTCTTCATGAAGTTGTTTAGCTTCACTTTCATAACTTGAAATTCCCGACATTTCTTCTTTACGCTTATTGTAAATCTGGAGCCCTGCCGGCTGCATCATGCCTGACTTTATTAATTCTTCAACTTTTTTAATGTTTACAGTACTCCACCTGCTTGTTTCTCTTCGTGGTGTAAACCGGTTACAATAGCTCTCTTTGTCTATTGATCTTCGAATTCCGTCAATCCATCCGAAGCAGAGCGCTTCATCAACCGACTGAGACCATGTCATTGTTGGTTTCCCGGTGGCTTTTTTGTAATAGCCCACATATAGTTCTGTCTTGATTTTGTGGTTTTTCTCCAGCCACGATCTGAATTCTTCCGGGCTTTTAAAGAATATAGGTTTTTCTGAAACTGTATTCATAATCTCAAAAGACTAATGTCCTAATCTTTAACACATCTGACTGAAAACCCGTTTGTTGAGTCAATAAAGTTTCTGGTTACGGCAATGTCGCGGTAGTATATGCTTCTGTACCAGTTATTGAAGGTATTTGTTTCACCCGGACTCCACCAGTAACCCATGTTTTTTATGGTGAGGAATAATCCATTTGTATATCTGCTCCCGCCAGGGAGTGCATTAAACTGAATTTCATTTGTGGCTCCTGAATTTGGTTCACTCCAGTGCAGGGTCCCGGTATTTTTTAGTTTTCCTCCGGCAATTTTTTCGCCTCCCAGCCACGATTCGAGTTTTAACCAGTCTTCATTTGTTGAAACATGCCATCCTGCGGGGCATAATTTGTTAGTATTGACAGCATAAGCATTATACAAAGCTCCATAAACGTTTTTATAAACAGTGTCGTTTTTATACCAGCAATAGCCGGGAGTTGACAGTGCTGCCCATTCAGCAATACCTGTAATGTTGGCTATTGCAGTACCATCGTTAAGTCTTGTGCTTCTAAGGTTTTCAGCCATCCAGATCTGGTCGCCGATTCTTATTGTATTGTAAATATTCCCATCCAGATCCTTTACAGTACCTGCTTCCTGCGCGATCAAATTATAGCTGGAAGCAACGAATAATAATGCAGAGACCATAATTTCTGCAAAAATCCTGCTTATTTTTTCAATTTTTTTCAATTTTAGCTTCCTTGTCTGATTAACTGCCTACAAGATAGTCATATTTTACATGCTTTAATCCGGAATCGCAAATCCGCCATCCGCAATCTCGATGTCTTCTGTCTTTTCTTATTATTGGTATTGCCTGTACCAGAAAACCGATACATCGGAATACGAATAATTCTCTGTTTTGAAGAGTTTTGTATTGTAAAACTTCTTATAGATCATATTGTTTACCTCATCAATGCTTTTGTCAATGCCATAATTATAGGCAGTTGCAAGGAACCTTATCCTTGTCAGGTCATCCATTTTGTTGGTTTTGTATCTCTTCTCGCAGATTTTAATAAATGCTATCAGATATCTGAACTGGATCTTCGGGTCTTCAAGGTCAGTCACAATTGATTTCCTGTAATTCTTTATATCGCTGAATTCTGTTTCATCCATGAAGGTTATACCTGACCTGCGGCTTAACACAGACGGAGCCTGTTTTCTGATTGATTCTGCAAATGAGGGCTTCATCTGAAGCTGTCCGATTGAAAAGTTGGCATAATATTCACCGAGATTAACATAGAGAGTTTTGAGAAGTGTTGTCTCCATTTTATCGCGGAGGGCTGAGTAGCGGACAAGTTCAGGGAAAATAACAGCTATTGCAAGAGGGTAGGAGATGTTATGTTTCTTAAGGAGCGGCTCAATCCATTCTCTGTTTTCGGTTTCAAAAGCTACCGCTTTAGTCCAGTCAGATTCAAAAATTGCCTTATAATCTAAATCTTGAGAGTAAGACAGATTAATCTGAAAAAGAAAGACCAGAAGTAAATGGATTGGTTTCATTTTTCGGATTCTGCTCATATTTAATCCCCTCTGCCGCTGAGCGGCATCTCCCCTGTGAGGGGAGAAAAAGGGACAAAAAATCAAAACGGGATCTTACACTGCATTATGGCATTCTTCTTGGGAGAATAGTACATATATGCGAGATGAACTTTACCGTCACTCTTCATGAGATACGGATTAAACAACCCATTAAGTTTTTTCGAGTTATCACTAAACATCAATTCACCATAACTGACATAAGCATATTTAGTGTTTGCAGAATTAATAAAAATCCCGTTGGAGCCAAGATGTTCAGTTTTAAGTGAAATTATCTTATTCCCTTTCAGATCGAAAACATCAGGATAAGTTAACAGGAGTATTTCATCGTATTTCATTTCGGTGTTCAGGACTCTTTGTCCCATCATAGGATCATATGTTGACCCTTCCACGTTTGTAATAAATTTGGGAAGAATGGAGGTGGGACCCCCGCCCTGCATCATTTTCTGGCTCATCTGCTGACTGAATTTCATTGCAAGGTCTATCTTTTCCTGTTCTGTTTTAGCATTATTGATTGCTTCCTCCATTTTTTCGCCATCGCTCTTTGTTGCAGCAAGATTTTCTGTTACTGTTGCAGCAAATTTATCTTTGGATCTGGTTACAACAAAACTATTTATCATGGCATAAGGGCCGTAGGTTTTTCCGGCAAAAGAGATTAAATATTTTTCTCCCGATCTGGTTATATACTGACCATACAGATTTGTCCAGTCAATATCACTTCCTTCTGTTTCTCGGGATACGCCAAAGCCGGTAAGTCTTTTGTCGCCTGCAGGTATCGGACCCTGTGTAACCCCTTCTTTGGCAATATAGAAATTGCCTGATATTTTATCTTTCAAGAGTATAGCACCATCTTCACGGACATTAATATCAAGTTCGGAATAATCAAGCTGTATCTTTCCTCCCATATCGGCAATAAGCACAGCATCGGAACAGGCACATTCAGGCTCAGGTTGGCTGGCGTTTTTATTTTGTGGCCTTCCAAGCAGCTCGTCAGTCATAGATTTGGTGACTTTCTTTAATAATCCCTGCCCGTTAACAGGATTTGTAATTAATATACATATAGCTACAATAAACAGAATGGACCTTTTCATATAAACAGATTTAAATATTTATCAAATATAATTATAAGAAATTAATATTATTTAACTCCGGAGTGTCTCTAAATTTTTCTTAAAAGCGGGGGAATTATACCAGGGATCAAATTCGGGATTCTTAATAATTTCGCCGGTTTTATGATTGATATATCCTTTAATAAACTTATTCGATAACTGATAGGTAAGGTCAGAATTCTCATTTTTCGAAGGAGAGAGTTCAGTCAGAATATTCTCAAAAGAGTGATTTTTTATACCGGCTTTTTCCATCTCCAGCGAGTAGTAATTAACGATATCATTTGATATGCATATAATTATCAGATAATCACCAAAAAACTTTCTGCTATCATGTTTAATCTTCAGATCAAGATTGTCTTTTGTAACAGGCAACGCTGTTTTATAAAATGAATCAACAAAACGGAACCCGTTTGCCAGAATGTTTCTGGCATCTGACTCTTCCATGGTATAATGCATATAAGTCTTCATTTCGGTATAATTCTCAAAAATGAAGTCAGTTGTGTCCTTCTCAAGAATTTTGCTGGAAAAATAGGAGCTGTAACGGCTTAGTTTCTGTATCTCACCCAGGAAAGCCATCATCTCATCCATACTCCGGCTTTTTTCAATTCCTGATAATCTCTTAACTGTAGCCTCGATGAAGATGTTTTTTCTTGTCAGCTGAACCTGGAGATATACACTATATACGACAAGCGCAATGATTAATAACAGAAGTACAATTTGTGTTGCCATACTATTGTAATTTGATTAATCTGAATTTCACATTAAAGGTACAATAGAATCGCAGCAACAGCAATTTTTAGAGAAAAATATTATTCAAATATTTTCCGGAGTGCTTAGGAAATTAAGTTTAGGTTGAAGGAGATTCCTCATTCATCAACTCATGTCAGATTCTCTCCTAATCCTGAGCTTTATTAAAAGTTGATGAATTCGGAATGACAGATTACAATTTAATGAGGGGGGAAAGAAGTGGCGATTCACGAGGAAATTTATAATTCTTAACTAATTTGTCTTCGCGAATCGCCACTTCTTTCCCCTTAAACCCTAATTTCGCCTTGTCATTCCGAAGCGAGGCGAGGAATCTCCGGGTATATGCAGAATGTCAACATGTAATCTTTGGTGTACGATTATTCTCTTCCTGTTCTTCAGCAAAATTATTAATTCATCATTATAGTCATACCGCCACCGCCACCGTTACCGAATCGGGGATTAACCACATTGTTGTAAATTGAACCAAAAGTATAAGAGAAGCCAAAGCTTGTGAAGTACTCGAACTGGGTTGCAAGTTCCTTTCTCTGAAGCAGAACCTCTTCAGCAGTTGCCCCTCCTTTTACAAGGCCTAACTGATCGTGGATTAATGAAGCGCCTCCGCCGAAGTTAACTGATAATCCCTTAGCAATTCTCAGATCAAGGAAGCCGTTGAGAGAGAGGTTGTTTTTTGACCAGTCATGAAGGTAATTGCTGTAATTCAGGCTCAAATCTATCGATCCCCATTTCTGAACAACTTCATATGCGGCGCTTACTGAATGCATAAAATGGCCCTCTTTTGTCAGGTTGTAAATAGTCGTATCCATATAATTTACATAACCGTAACCGATGGTATATAATAATCTGAGTTGCCTTCTCGTCGACTCAGAGTAAGGGAAAACATCATATTCAATACCAGGCATAAATGTTGCTGAAAACTTCTGGTTGTTATAACTTGATGATCCTGTGTATGCAGATCCTCCATAAGACCAATGGTCATTTATGCTTTTGACAATTAAGGCATTAACTGATTTAGAATTGTTTTCACTTGTAATTATTTCATCTTCGATATCAAATTTGTCAATTCCGTAATTATACCTTGCTCTCAGATTTATCTTCCATTTTTCCGTTACTCTGGAAGCGTTAAAATTTCCATAGAGGTTGGTGGCTTTATACGACTGCTGCCCCTGAAGCCATCCATTTAGAGAAGTCCTGAATACCCAGCTGTCCCACTTATCAGATGATACAGTTTCAGAGAGAGGTTCTGTGAAACTGATTTTCATATAATCTGCAAGAGGTGTTTTAGCCACATATCGCATAAGTCCCATCTTAAGAGTCCTAACCTCTTTTATTCTTCTTTCATCCTGTGTATCATCCGGAGAAGAAACAAAAGAGATTGTATCGCGCATACCTGCATTCTCGTTCTGTCCAACGAGAAAATAGGTGAACTCACGGCCGCCGGATCCGGTATTTTGTGAAGTGGAAATTATATAAACTCCGGCATCTTTAATATCTCTTACATAATTCACATAAGGAATCTCTTTACGGATGTAGTCGTTGGCTTCCATAAACACATTGAGGGCATCCTTTCGCAACGTGTCCGATTTGGTTGCGACATCCTGTGGGAATGCCTGAATAAAGAGAATTGAGAGTAATAATAGTAAAAAAGATCTTTTCATGGCTATAGTTAGTTAAAAGTTAAAACGGTAACGAAGGTAAACAATGGTTTATTATCCCATACCTAAAATATTAGGTTTAACAAATCATTAACCAAAAGGATACCTCTCCCCATCACGATAGCCATCGGGACCCTCCCCCGAGTGGGAGGGGCTTAATGAGCAGATACAGAATGTAATAACCCCCTTCTCTCCTGGGAGAAGGGGGCAAGGGGGATGAGGTTAACCCCCAGGAATGAAAAACAAGACTTTATTTTTGTAACGTTATAACTTTATCTGCTTCCTCAAGCCCATCTTCTGTCAGAATCCAGAATTTGTTACCTAATTCCCAGGGTTCAGTGTTATAGTCTGTTCTTGAATAGCTACTATCATCACCATCGATTTTCATTATATTTATTCTGTGTCTGAATAGTTTTTCAGTAGAGTTCTCGAAGTACAATACGGTTCTTTCAGGGATATTAAGATTTATCGTAACGAAATCGGCTGTCCATTTCATTCCTGAAGGAACTGTAAAAAACTCATCAAGATACAGAGTGTCGTTGCTAATTCTGTAATTGTACTGCAGTGACTCTGATTTTCTTGAAGCTTCAGCCCTGGATCGCCCTGATGAGCGTTTACGGATCTCGACTTTGGCATTCTCTTTATCCGTAATTGTAAATCTCAGATCGGGGCAGATGAATATTGTTCTTGTTGAATCATCCATGAAAACAGTATAGTCATCATCCGGTACTGCGAACTGGCTGTTGTATTTCAGATCAGCGATTTTTTGTCCTGACATTATGTAAAGTGTATCCGGTGGCTGAGGAATTGGAGTCTGAGTGTAACTCTTTGCAGATTCAGCAAAACTTACACCTTCATTGAAGAGCATAATTGAAAGTGCTGTAACCGACATAACCCATAGAATAAAGCATATCAGGGTGATGATACCATCCTTTGCCCTGAACCAGAAGATCATTTTAACACCCCAGTAAATAAGGGCGAGCATTGGTAGAAAGATTGCAACCAGGGTAAGTATTATTATCCAGGGAGCTAACGCGGGATTCACGATATAATTAAGGAAATCGGGAAACCAGATAACAGATGAATCAAAAGCTTCGTTTGAGAATACCCATGGCATTTTAAATACAAAGACCATGAGAAGAGTTACCATTGTAAGGAAGCCTGTTACCACAAGTGTAACACCTACCATTATCATAAAGATCCTGAAGATAATGTATAACACACTTCCGATAGCCCGGAATATTTCGTTGAACGCATTTCCCACTTTTGCAGAACCATTGTATCGGTTTGAATATGATCCGTCCGGCTCTTTGTTTACAGAATATGCAGAATGGTAGGAACTGCCATACATCTCTCTCCTTTTAGCTTCAGTGTTCGCCTCAGGAAGGGCAATCCACAGTACTATATAAAGGAAGAATCCTATTCCCAGAAAAAAGCTTATAACAAAGAGAATCCTGAAAAGAACCGGATCGGTATCGACATAAGCTCCAATTCCGCTGCAAACACCGCCAATTATCTTGTCATCGGGATTCCTGTACATTCTTCTTTTTTGAGAGGTATAAGTATGCTGTTCAGGTTGCTCCTCATTAACATCAAAATCTTCCGGTTTACCTATTATTGAGATCATCGCCTCAACATTATCTTTACTTATGACTCCGGCTAGTCCCTTTTGAGACTGAAAAATTTCTGAAATGCGTGATTCAATATCTTCTATTGTCTCATGTCCTCCCTGCACATTTCTGAAGCGGCTGTTAATTGACTGGAGGTAGTCGCGCAGAATCCTGAATGCATCTTCATCTATCTGGAACAGGGTGCCCGCGATGTTTATATTTATTGTCTTGTCCATTATTGTCAGTTTTAAATGTTTAATAATAGGGTTACCTGGTTCTTATCAGATTAACTGAATCCACTAGTTCCTGCCATGATTTATCGAGGTCGGCCAGGTAAGTCCGGCCAGCGTCGGTAAGTTCGTAGTATTTCCGGGGAGGTCCCTGTTGTGATTCTTCCCATCTGTAGCTGAGTAATCCTGCATTTTTCTGTCTTGTTAAAAGCGGGTAAAGAGTTCCTTCAACCACTATTACCTCAGCCTCTTTAAGTTCCTTTATTATGTCGCTTGCATAACAGGAATTCCTGGATAAGACTGAAAGAATGCAGTATTCCAGTATCCCTTTGCGCATCTGTGCTTTTGTATTTTCGAGATCCATGATATGTAGTTTTAATTATTTATACTTCAAATTGTATTTTCAAGTCTTTACAGATTCATGTTTTTCCTCACGGTATCAAATTCTTTTTTTACAGAATCCTTAATGTTGTGGATGTTTACCGGGTTTCCTTTCATCTCAATTTTCTGGGCAGTTGTTTTTGCCTCAGGTATGACTATATAAAGTATCAGGTAGACAAGAAGTCCCAGTCCGCCCATCATCGCGAGCACTACAAAAATTATTCTGATGATCCATGCTTCCACATCCCAGTATGCTCCCATTCCGGAACATACACCACCTATAATTCTGTGATCAGTATCGCGGTACATTCTGTGGTATCCGGGTGATGCAAATTTGTCACGAGCTGATGGTCCGTCGTTATCAGATATATCTTCGGGTGTTCCCATGACTGACATAGCCTGGCGGACATCCTCAATATTTATTACCTGCTTGTATGTTGTGAGTTTCGTGCGGAAAATCTCCGCCATACGGGTCTCAATATCTGAGAGTATCTCTGATGAACTCTCCTCTCCCGCAAAGTGAAGTTCAAGGTTTTTGAGGTATCTCTTTAATTCGGTATAGGCATCTTCATCTATGTTGAAGGAGTAGCCCCCGAGATTGATGCTAACTGTAATTTTCATAGTACTGTTTGGTTTTTACTACTGTTAAAATATTATAACTATACAATGCAAAGATATAATTAAATATTAATACTATGCAATACATAGTAGTGAAAAAATGAAATTATTTTTAAATTATTTTTTAATGTGCAGATATACAATTAATTAAAAATCAATTGTTATGTTGTAGGAATATGGCATGGCATGTCCCTACCTGAAATTTCATATATTTATCCAAATATTGTTTCTATGATTAAGAAATACAAATGGGGCATTCTGGCTCCGGGGAAGATGTCGGCAAAATTTACAAGGGGACTTAAACTGCTTGATAATGTTGAACTTTATGCAGTAGGTTCGCGCGATAAAGAGAGGGCAAAGATTTTTGCTGAAGAGTTTGGATTTAAGAAATCCTATGGAAGTTATGAAGAGCTTGCATCTGACAAGGAAGTAGATATTATTTATGTAGCATCTCCGCATTCTCATCATCATGAGCATGTTATGCTGTGCCTAAAAAACAGGAAAGCTGTTCTTTGCGAAAAAGCATTTGCTCTTACAAGCAGGGAGGCCGGAGAAATGTTGACTGAGGCAAAAAATCAGAAGGTGTTTCTTATGGAGGCACTATGGCCGCCCTTTCAGCCAATGTATATTAAAACAAAAGAGACAATTGACAGCGGAATAGCCGGAAGGATTTTACATCTAAATGCAAGGTTTGGTTTTCAGGCACCTTATAATCCGACCGACCGCAAATTCAATCTTGATCTGGGAGGAGGGTCGTTACTGGATATTGGTATCTATGCCGTAATTGATGCTCTCTGGTTTATTGGCGTTCCTGATGAAATTACTGCAGTGGCTTCATTTGCAGAAACAGGATCTGAAGACTCAATAAGTATAATCTTCAAATATAACGACGGTCGGATGGCAAACCTGTACAGCTCTTTCCGGACAGCTGCAGGTATAGGCTGTGATCTCCTGTGTGAAAAGGGAAATCTTTACTTTTCCCGTGCAAGGGATATGTCGCAATGCCTCACAATTGCTTTCAACGGAGAAGAAAAAAGGGATTACTCTCTTCTTCCTGATGGTATGGGTTATCAGTATGAAGCAGCAGAGGTAATGAAGTGTCTCGATGAGGGAAAACTTGAAAGCAGTGTAGTACCCCATGAGTTTACTCTGAACCTTATGAAAACTCTGGACAGGATCAGGGAAGCAGCAGGGATTGTGTTTCCGGGGAGGGATTTGAGATGAGAGAGAAGGGTTGCTTCAGAGCTGAGCACCATCCCAATGACCGATTACCTTGTAATCAAAACAGTACCAAGTACCCAAGCTCATAATGTCAGAAACCAACTCAGATATTAATAGTGACCTTGCTTTCTACAGAAAGAAGCTTCTGCTGAGCATGATTATTCCCGGGATTATTGTTTTTTTCATGTGGCTTGTTAAAATAACTGAGGTTTTGTTCGGGCTTGATTTTTCATCTGCCGGGATTTACCCTCTTACGGCTGAGGGATTACCGGGAATACTTCTATCACCTTTTATTCATGCCGACTTCAAACATCTGTTCAGCAATACATTACCATTGTTTTTTCTTCTGGTGGCCCTCTTCTATTTTTATTCTGAAGTTGTTATAAAAATTAGTATCCTGACTTATGTTTTAACCGGTTTATTGGTCTGGATCTTTGGCAGATCTTCGTGGCATATCGGTGCAAGCGGCCTTGTATACGGAGTAGCATCTTTTCTTTTTTTTAGCGGTATAATAAGAAAATACTTCAGGCTAATAGCATTATCTCTTCTTATAGTTTTTCTTTATGGCTCTATGGTATGGGGAATCTTTCCCGGAATATATAAGAATGTTTCATGGGAGTCGCATATGCTCGGATTCTTTTCAGGGGCCATTCTCTCTGTCTGGTTTCGGAAGGAAGGTCCCCAGCAGCCGGTGTATGAATGGGAGGAAGAAGAAGATGAAGAGGAGAATGGGGGAATGGGAGAGCGGGAGATTAAAGAGACTGATGAACCAGCACCCGGCACCCAGCAACATAATTTATAATTAGCTCCTTAAATATTATGAGAGACCTTTCAATAATCATTGTTTCATTTAAAGGGTGGAACCGGCTGACAAAATGCCTTGAAGCACTGGACAGTTTCACAGGCAGGAGCTTTACTTCAGAAGTGATTGTGGTCGACAACAAATCTGATGATGAGACAATATATGAACTTGAAGAGAGGTTTTCTAAATTCAGGTTCATACACAATTCTATTAATGGCGGATTTGCTAACGGATGCAATATTGGAAGCAAAAATGCCTCAGGTGAATTTTTCCTGTTTCTGAATCCCGACACTATTGCCACTGAATCAGAACTTGAAAAGCTTCTTAACGTAGCAAGACAAAATCCCAATTATGGTATTGTCTCATGCCGGCAGGTGAATGAGCGGGGCAAAGAATCTCTCGCATCAGGTCCATTCCCTCATTTGTTTAATCTGACAGGATTTCAGCGATCATTTTATAATCGCCGCAAGCCACGCACTGCAAGCCTCACGCCTGATATTACTTTCCCCGATTGGATATCCGGCTCAGTAGTTATGATCCGGAGAGATGTTTTCAGGAAGATTGGTGGTTTTGATGAGGATTTCTGGATGTACTTTGAAGATGTTGACCTCTGCCGGAGAGTAAGGGATATTAAACTTGAAGTTGCTTGCTGCCGGAGTGTAACAATTGAGCATAATCATGGCGGAAGTTCAAGGATTAACCTGAAAACGGCCTCATTAACCAAGACTGAAGTTCATATTTCCAGACATGTATATATCTCGAAACATAAAACCGGGTTCAATAAATTTATAATACAGACATTCCTTGTGATAAATAATTTCATAAACGGGATAGTAACTGGTCTCCTCGGATTGCTCTTCTTTTTTATCCCTAAAATTTTTCTCAGGAGTGTGATTTTATTCAGGTTAACAAGGTATTATTTTGAATCACTCATCCACGGCTCCTGGATCAGTTCACGATCGGTGAACTTTAAAAACTGTTAAAAAACATTAATAATGATTCTATTCACAGGCATGTGAGAGAATTCTACAGAATTAAATTCTAATATTTGCAAATCTGTAAATGCTTATGAGAATATCATTTAAGAGAGGCAGTTTATGCAAAATACTAATAAGTAAATTTAACATTAAATGAAGAAATTATTTCTTGTCCTGGCAGCGTTGTTACCAGGATTCTTTTTAATATCTGATTGCTTTGCACAGGCAACCACTGAGGTTGATGAATCTAAGAGAAGCGGTGCCCTTAATCTCTTTGTCGATTGCAGGTCGTGCGATATGAACTATACCAGGCAGGAGATTCCGTACGTAAACTATGTGCGAGATACCAAGGAAGCAGAGGTATATTTACTTGTTACCAATCAACCTGCCGGAAGCGGCGGCCAGCAGTATACCCTGACTTATGAAGGGCTCGGAAAGTATAGAGGTATGAACGATACACTGGTTTATACAAGTAATCCGGATGAATCAAATACCCAGGTGCGGGAAAATAAGACCAACATTATGAAAATGGGTCTGATGCGCTATGTTGCAAGAACAAATGTATTTAACGAGGTTGTGATTTCAAATAATTCTGAAGTTGAAAAGGTAGAAGTAGTCGATAAATGGAATAACTGGGTGTTTGAATTACAGACCAGTCCTCGGTTTAATGCTGAAGAATCATATAACAGATTGTTTTTTTCTAACTCAGTCAATATCTCCAAGATAACTCCTGACATAAAACTGGAAATTGAATTTGACATGAATAATAATAAACAGAAGTTTATTGAAGATGATGGAACAGAGACTGTTTACCTGAGAACTGAGAGAAGAATAGATAATTTGTTTGTTAAAAGCTTAAATGAACATTGGTCAGCTGGACTGTTATGGGATCTGGGCGCTTCAACAAACGAGAATTATAAATTTAACACCGAGTTCCTTCCTTCAATAGAGTACGATATTTTTCCATATTCTGAAGCCACGCACAGACAGTTCAGATTTCTTTATAGTATTGGATACCAGTATAACAGCTATATAGATTCAACGATATTAAATCAAACCAGTGAAGGACTATTTAAGCATGAATTAAGAATGGCTTACCAGATCCAGAAAAAATGGGGTTCAGCAAATATATCTCTTACAGGATCAAATTATTTTCATGATTTCTCAAAAAATAAGATTGAACTTAACGGATTCATGCGACTGAGAATTGTAAAAGGATTATCATTATCGGTGAACGGGGGCGTGGCATACATCAACGATCAGCTGAACCTCGCAAAAGGCGATCTGTCAGAGGCAGAAAGGTTGCTCAGGCTTAAGGAGCAGGCTACAAATTTCAGTATTCAGGGTGGCGTTAGCCTTACATATACCTTTGGTTCTATCTACAATAATATTGTCAACCCGCGCTTTGGAAACGGTGGTGGCGGCGGCGGTGGTGGCGGTATGTATTAGCAATATTATTATCTTTATCGTCATGAAAATGACAATGAAGAAATAATATGTCCATGCACGAGAGGTTCAGATTTAAAACTAAAGATGAATTACTAAATAAGGCACTTGATCTGGGATTGGAATTGCCATTCAGTGACGAGATCTCTCCTCTCCTTCAGCCGGTTGAAATAGAAGGATTTATTGTTCCAAACAGACTTGTTGTTCAGCCAATGGAGGGATACGATTCCGAAGATGACGGTTCCCCTTCAGCCCTTACAAAAAGAAGATATATTCGTTATGCTGAAGGGGGTAGCGGAATGATTTGGTTTGAAGCAGTCTCTGTATCATCTGATGGCAGATCAAATCCCAGGCAATTATGGATAAACAGCGCCAACATTTCTGTATTTAAAGGACTTAATGAACTGTTGCGAAGTACTGCGAAAAAAAACGGGATAAACCCACTTCTTGTAATTCAGTTAACCCATTCCGGACGTTACAGTAAACCTGATGGTAAATCGCATCCTCTTGTTGCATCTTTAAATGAGACTCTTGATAAAGTTGTTCCCCATGTTTTAACAGATCCCGAGCTGACAGCAATTCAGGATCAGTATGTTGAAGCTGCAAAACTTGCTGCAGATGCCGGATATGATGCAATTGATTTAAAGGCTTGTCATGGCTACCTGATGATTGAAACACTTGCAGCCCGGTCGAGATTGAACAGTCTTTATGGCGGTCAAAATCCAGAAGAGAGATTTAGGTTTTTTCTTGAGACAATTGATAGAATCAAAACTGAAGTTCCGGGGATGGTGCTGACCACCAGGCTCAACATTTCCGACCTGTATAAAGGAGGATTCGGTGTAAATGAGGATGGCAGTTCAGATTTTACAGAGCCACTTTTGCTGGTAGAACAACTTGAAAAAAAAGGCATCAGACTGATCAATATAAGTATGGGAAGTCCGTATTATAATCCTCATGTTACAAGGCCTTATGATAATGCATTACCCGGACAAACAGTACCTGACGAACATCCCATGACCGGTGTAATAAAGATGATCAGCGGTACAGCCTTATTTCAGAAAAGGTTTCCGGAATTGTATTTTATAGGATCGGCATATTCCTGGCTGAGGCAATTTGCCCCGAATGTCGGGGCTGCAGTAATAAAAAACGGAGGGGCTGCTTTTATTGGTTTTGGAAGAGGGTCATTTGCATATCCTTCGATGCCTTTGGATCTGATCAAGGATGGTAAGGCAGATCCTGCAAAAGTCTGTATAGCGTGTTCCGGATGTACCAGGCTCATAAGGAATCTCCGTCCAGGAGGTTGTGTTATTCGCGATAAGGAGATATATGGTAAAGAACTTAAAAAACTTATCGATGAAAAGTGAAAATATAATTCTTAATTGTTATTCAATTACATGTTATAGCATTAACACACTCATAATCGGAAGCGGGGCAGCTGCTCTCAATGCTGCAGTAACTCTTCATAAGCTGGGTCAGGAGGATATCCTGATCGCAACTGCGCAGTGGGGAGGAGGTACCTCCAACAATGCCGGTTCTGATAAACAAACTTACTATAAACTATCTGTCAGCGGGATGGAGCCAGACTCTGTGGCTGATATGGCAAAGGATCTTTTTAATGGTCACTGTATGCATGGGGATATAGCACTTTGTGAGGCTCAGGGCTCAATACAGGCATTCATGAACCTGGTTAGTCTGGGTGTTAAGTTCCCTCACGACAAGTATGGTGCATGGGCCGGGTATAAGACTGATCACGATAGCAGAGGAAGGGCAACTTCGGTTGGTCCGTATACAAGCAGAAAAATGTTTGAGGTACTTGCAGAGGAGGTCAGGCGGCGTGGAATAGAAACACTCGACAGCCATCATTGCATTAAACTTTTAACCGACATATCAGGGCAGAAAGTTGTAGGAGCCCTGGCAATTAACACTGCAGAAAAGGATTATAAAAAAGCATTTGTTCTGTTTAACTCAACAAATGTTTTACTTGGAACCGGTGGTCCGGCCGGATTATATGAGACTTCGGTATATCCTCATTCTCAAAACGGATCGATTGGTATGGCATTAAGTGCAGGTGCAACAGCGCAGAATCTAACAGAATCCCAATTTGGAATTGCCTCAGTTAAATTCAGATGGAATCTCTCGGGGAGTTATCAGCAGGCAATGCCGCGATATGTTTCCACAGATAAAAATCTTGGTGATGAAAAGGAGTTTCTGAATGAATTCTTCCCGGATATCAGAACTCTTGCAAAAGCAATTTTCCTGAAAGGATATCAATGGCCATTTGATCCCCGTAAAGTTAAGGATTACGGATCATCACTGATTGATATTCTTGTTGACAGGGAAATAAATGAAAAAGGCCGATTAGTGTTTCTTGATTATCGAACGAACCCGTCATTTATTAATAAAGAATCTTTTTCCCTGAATAATCTTGATCCTGAAGTTGAGAATTTTCTTAGCAACTCAAATGCACTTAAGGATAGTCCCATAGAACGGCTGCGCTCACTTAATGAACCGGCAGTAAATCTTTATCTCGAACATGGAATAGATCTTGAAAAAGAGCTTCTTCAGATTGCAGTGTGTGTACAACATAATAATGGAGGTTTAAAGGCAAATATCTGGTGGGAATCTGATTTAAGGCATCTCTTTCCCGTTGGCGAAGTAAATGGGTCTCATGGGGTTTATCGTCCAGGCGGATCTGCTCTTAATTCAGGTCAGGTAGGCAGTTACAGGGCGGCACTCTTTGTTTATAATAAGTACAACGGGTTGCCTCCGGAGCTGAAGGAATTTCTTTCCGGAGCAGGAACAAGTGTAACGGATACACTTAATTTTGCCGATAAATGGATGAAAAGCGGACTTGTTGAAAATATCAATAAGTATCTGAAGGAAATCAGGATAAGGATGTCAGAATCAGCCGGTATCTTTCGCGACAGTATCAGAATAGAAAAAGCAGTTAATCAGGCCGGAGAGCTGTTGAAACAGTTACCCGACAGTATCGGGGCATCATCGGTAAATGATCTTGCCAGCGCATTTCAGGTTTTGGATAACTGCATTGCTCATCTGGTTTACCTGGAAGCAATAAAATATTATATCAACAAAGGGGGAAGAAGCAGGGGTTCGTTTATTGTTACAGTAGCAGGAATCAAAACTGATCCGGAGTTGTGCGGGTATGACAGAGATGTTGAAAAGGACATTATAGAAGCAGTGATCAGGCAGGCAAAGATCATCATTACATCTAATAAAGTCAGAGAGATTCCTGAACAGAATCTCTGGTTTGAAAAGGTGTGGAAAGAATATAATGAAGATATTTTTACTGATTGTTGACAAAGTCGGGCAAATTACTACCTTTAAAGCCGGATTTACTGAAAAACCTGATTAACTCTTTACGTATGAATGACAAACCTGTAGCTGTCATTACAGGCGCCAGCAGAGGAATAGGCAGGTCGGTTGCAATCGCATTAGCTGCCGAGGGTTTTGACATTGCAGCCATAGCTCGTTCAACAGACAGTGAGGGGATGGAGATTCTGGGTCCTGAGGTTGAAAAAAGAGGTTCGCAATTCTTTCCTATAGGTCTCGACATTTCATGTACAGGTTGCCAGAAAGAAGTTGTTTCCAATATTCTTGAGAGATACGGCAGGATTGACGTTCTGATAAATAATGCAGGAGTTGCCCCGCTTCAGAGAAATGATGTCCTTGACATGACAGAGGAGAGTTATGAAAGGGTGATGAGCATCAATCTTAAGGGGCCGGTGTTCTTTGCCCAGAAAATAGCCAAAGAGATGATCTGGCTGAAACCTCAGATTTCACATTATAATCCGGTTATTGTTTTTATGACTTCCGTTTCAGCTGATATGTCCTCAACAAACAGGGCGGAGTATTGCATATCAAAAGCAGGACTGAGTATGGCAACAACTGTCTTTGCCGACAGGTTATCGAGGGAAGAGATACTTGTTTTTGAAGTACGTCCGGGTATTATTCAGACCGATATGACCGCTAAAATCAAGGATAAATACGACAAACTTATCAGTGAAGGGTTAGTTCCACAGAAAAGGTGGGGTCTGCCTGAAGATATTGGCAAAGCAGTTGCTTCTATTGCAAGAGGTGACTGGAATTTCTCTACAGGAATGGTTTTTGAGATAAGTGGCGGACTAAATATCAGAAAACTGTAAGGTGCTGTTCTAAAGCACTTTTAAAACTCTTTTTTACTTTATCCTAATGCAGATTGAACAAAAGGAAAACTCCTTTTGTTTATTAGTCAAATTCAAAATTGATAAAAATGAAAAGAGCACTATTATTATTTGCATTTACAGCTTTACTTGTGTCAAATGTTGTTGCACAGAGTAAATTAAACGCTGATACAGAGAAAACCAAATTACTCTGGTTGGGTGAAAAAGTAACCGGCGAGCATAACGGGACTATTAATCTTAAATCGGGCTGGCTGAACTGGCAGGATAACAAAATTGTTTCAGGAGAGTTTTTAATTGATATGGCATCTATTAAAGATGCTGATGGAAGCGCAAACCTTGAAGGGCATCTGAAATCTGATGATTTTTTTGGAGTTGAAAAATTTCCGACTGCAAAACTTGTTTTGACCGGAAGTACTGCATTTGACAAAGGTACAGGTGTTGTTAAGGGAACGTTGACTATTAAAGATTCAACAAATCCTATTGAGTTTAAAAGTACAATGCAGAAGAAAGATGATGGCGTATGGTTTTTTGCCAATATAGTTGTTGACAGGACCAAATATAATGTTCGTTACGGTTCAGGCTCATTCTTCGATAACCTTGGAGACAAAACAATCTACGACGAATTCAAACTGAAAGTGAATCTACTGGTTAAATAGGAAGGAAGACGGAAGACTGGAGACGGAAGACGGAAAGAATTGCGGATTGCGGAATTGGGATTGCGGAATTATAAATCCGAAATCCGAAATCCAAAATTTTCTTCCGTCTTCTGTCATTCTAATTATTGGGTTCCTCCACTTTTCTGCTATTTAAAGCATAGTAAGTAATAACTGCAAAACAAATCAACGGAATAACATAGGAGTAATTAATACTGCCTGTTAGATCTGATACTTTTCCCTGGAGAAAAGTCACAACTGCTCCTCCAAGGATTGCCATAATGAGTCCGGATCCTCCTATTTTAGTGTCATCACCAAGTCCTATTACTGCCTGTCCAAATATAGTGGGGAACATAAGTGACATGAATCCTGAAATAGAGACCAGAGCAATTACACCAACCATACCATTACCAAAAATTACAATCAAAGTACTTATAATCGCCATAATCGAAGCAAAAGCAAGCAGGGAAGATGGTTTGAAATATTTCATAAGAAATGTAAAAACAAACCTCGATGAAGCAAATAGAATTAGTGATGCCACATAGTAAGTTGCAGCGACTTCCTCAGGCGTTTTCCCGGCGGCTAGCTGAATTTTTTCAAGGTTGAGGGATGACATAGCATAACGAATTGTGAATGACCACACTCCAATTTGGGCGCCTACGTAGAAAAATTGTGCAATAACCCCCATTACATAATTCTTATTTTTAAGTAATCTGGCAACCGTTGGTTTAAAATCTACAGCTGAACCCATATCTGAACCGCGTGGCATTTTTACTGCAAGTATTAACAACCACAGAACGAGCAGCAGGATACCTACAGTTACGTAGGTCATTGTAACTGCATTCAATTCAGTGTTTTGTATGTTCTGTAGGACAGAAGCAGACATTGCCTCCCTGTCTGTGGCAGATGCCCTGTTAAGTTGTGAAAGAATAAATATCTGACTTATTACCACTCCCATTATTGATCCAAGAGGATTAAAAGACTGGGCAAGGTTTAGTCTTCGGGTACCGGTGCTCTCGCTTCCCATTGAAATAATGTAGGGATTTGCAGCTGTTTCGAGGATTGAAAGTCCTCCAAACAATATCCACAGGGCTCCGAGAAAATGAAAGTAATTGCCAGTAAGTTTAGCCGGGAAGAACAATAAACAACCAATAATGTATAGTCCGAGGCCTAATATTACACCTGACTTGTAGGAGTACTTTTTTATAAAAATAGCTGCAGGTAACGCGAAGATAAAATAACCTAACCCATAGCAGGAGATTTGAATAAGAGAGGTTCTTGCATCTGTCATGCTCATAATCCTCTTAAATGCTGCCAGGAGGGTATCAGTCATATTATTAGCAAGTCCCCAGAAGAGAAATAATGATGTTATAAGTATAAATGGAACAAGATTGCCCGGAGCAATTAGTTTTTCTTTGATCTTTGTGGTATTCATTTTGCTGAAGATATATAGTTACTGATAATTTTGGAAGTTAAAAGTGGTAAAAAATTATCAATCCTTATTACAAACCTGAGAATTTTAATACCAGAATTACTTTTCTTTCCTGCATTTTCAAAATCCATTTATAATTATGAATTATTGCAAGGTTCATGATAATATTTATCTTTGACCTATTAAATACCTGATAATCTGTTTAACAAGAAGAAAATAGAAGTAAAACAAAACTATACTTCAGGAGACCTTGAAAACCTGATTTCGTTTTTTAATTCTACTCCTGATATACTCTTTGTATTCGATTTATCCGGATTCATAATTGAAGCAAACAAGACTGCCTGCGATAAGCTTCAATATAAAAAGGAAGAACTTCTGGGTAAATCGCGGAATATGATTTACCAGCCAGAACGGCATGAAGATGTAGACAGATGTCTTGAAGAAAATCTCACAGGAAAAAGAAGCCATTGCCCTCTCCCTCTCTTATCTAAAAAGGGTGAATTATTATATGTTGAGACAAAGCTGTCGCATGGAATCTGGAACGGTTCTGAAGTGATCTTTTCTGTTGGTAAGGATATAACAGAAAAGCTAAAAACCGAAGAACTCTTAAAAAGAAGCGAAGAGAAATACAGAAAGATCTTTGAAAATATTCAGGATATTTTTTATCAGTCTGATCTTACCGGCAGAATCACTGAAATCAGTCCATCTATTGAACGCTATTCCGGCTATAAACCGGAAGAGCTGATAGGTATGAAGATTGAGGATGTTTATCTCAATCCGGGCGACAGAGGTGAGTTGCTTAAGGTCCTTTCCGAGAAGGGAGAGATTGAAGATTACATTGTTAATTTAAGAACAAAAGACAATCGTCTTGTACATGTATCGGCAAATATCCATCTGCTTTTTGATTCAGAAGGCAAGCCTACCGGAGTAGAAGGTTCATTGAGAGATGTTTCGGAAAGAATTGCTGCTCAGGAAAAGTTAAGGGAGAGCGAGCAACTCCTCAGAAAACAAAATGAAGAGTATGCTGCACTGAATGAAGAGCTGAAAAAGAGAAATGATGAAATCCTGAGGATTAATAAGGAGCTGCAGCAGGCATCAGATATCTTTATGAATATCCGGACAGGGTTGCATATTTATCATCTTGAAAATGTTGATGATGATTCTACTTTGCGAATGATTGCAGTTAATCCTGCAGCTGAAAGACTTACAGGTATAGCGGCGGGTGATGTGGTTGGAAAGACACTTGATGAAAACTTCCCAGGGCTCAGGGCAAAGGGGATACCGGCCGATTATGCCAATGTTGTCAGAACAAAAATTTCAAAGCAATTTGAAGACATAACATATGGAGATAACAGGGTTATTGATGGAGCTTTTTCATTCAATGCTTTTCCGCTGCCTGATAATTGTGTCGGGATCTCATTTGAAAATGTAACAGAACAGGTTAGAGCCAGTGAAGCAATAATTGAAAGCAACAGGCAGCTTAAATCGGCAAAAGAGAAAGCTGAAGAGAGCGACAGACTGAAATCAGCATTTCTGGCAAACATGAGCCACGAGATACGTACTCCGATGAATGGCATTGTGGGTTTTTCTGTTATGCTGGCAGATCCGACACTTCCAAAAGATACCAGAGATGCATATATTAAAATTGTGAATTCAAGCTGCGACCAGCTGTTACATATTGTTAATGACATAATAGATATTTCCAGGATAGAAGCAGGCCAGATAGACCTTACTGAATCTACATTTGATCTCATTGAATTAATAGATGAGGTAATCTCTTTCTATGAGCTCGCAGCTAAAGAAAAGGGGATTGGACTGATAAAAGAACCTATACCGGAAATCCTTTCTGATAATCCTTTAGTTCGATCCGACCGTACAAAGATCAGGCAGGTACTCGACAACCTTCTGAGTAATGCAGTGAAATTTACTCATTCAGGGAGAATATCTTTCAGATGCAGTGTTCCGGGTGACTTCATTTTGGTTGAAATTGAAGACACTGGCATTGGAATTGAAAAAGAATTGCAGGGTGTGGTATTTGAAAGGTTCCGTCAGGTTGAGACTTCTTTTTCAAGACAATACGGAGGAACAGGACTTGGCCTTTCAATTACGAAAGCATACATTGAAAAGATGGGAGGTGATTTACAACTTACCTCAGAACTGGGAAGAGGATCTGTATTTTCTGTCAGGCTTCCGTATAAGCCTGTAAAAAATGGGGAGAAGACTGAACGGAGGGATCTGAAAAGGGCCGAATTGAAAAAAGGAATAACAGTCCTTGTTGTTGAGGATGAAGAGATTAACTGGCTTTATCTGAATGAGATTCTAAAAAAGAGTGTAACAACAATCAATGCTGTTAATGGTAAGCAGGCAATGGATTTTATAAAAAAGTATCCCGAAATCAGTGTTGTCCTGATGGATATTAAATTACCCGATATAAATGGTCTTGAGCTCACAGGAATGATGAAGGAATTAAATAGTAATCTGAAGATAATAGCTCAGACTGCATTTGCTCTGGCAGGTGACAGGGAAAAGGCATTTGAAGCAGGATGCTCTGGATATATTACCAAACCGGTCGATAAAGAGGAGCTGTTAAAACTGATTGCCCTTAATTCATAAGCCAGAAGTATCTTAAAAAAAAAGTCCTGACGAATCAGGACTTTTTTGCTCCCCAGGTAAGACTCGAACTTACGACCCACGGATTAACAGTCCGTTGCTCTAACCAACTGAGCTACTGAGGAAGATATTTATAAAAGAACTTGCCATATTTTAGCAGGCCAAAAGTAAGGGCTTTTAGTGAATTAAGCAATATCTTTGACAAAAATTTTTAAAATGAAAAAAATCCTTGGTATTGGTAATGCATTGGTCGACGTAATGACCATGGTAAATGATGATTCAATTCTATCGAAGTTTGAGTTGCCAAAAGGCAGCATGCAGCTTGTCGATGAGACCAAATCCAAATTGGTAAAGTCTGAAACAGTTAACTTTAACAGAATTATGACATCTGGCGGATCAGCAGCAAACACAATACACGGATTAGCAATGTTGGGTGCAAAAACTGGTTTCATAGGATCAATCGGGAAAGATGAAACAGGTGATTTTTTTGAGAAGGATATGAAATATGCGGGCATAAATACTATGCTTATCAGGCGTGATACAGTTACCGGAACAGCAATTGCTATGATCTCTCCTGACTCTGAAAGAACATTTGCAACTCATCTGGGAGCTGCAGTTGAACTCAGTGCAAATGATCTGAAATCTGAATATTTTAAGGGGTATGACATACTTTATCTGGAGGGTTATCTGATTCTTAATAAACTACTTGTAGAGACTGCCTGTCAGATGGCAAAACAGAATAACATGAAAATAGCCCTTGATCTTGCCAGCTTTAATGTTGTTGATGCAATGCTTTCTGATTTTAGAGAGATTGTTGAAAAATATGTAGACATTGTTTTTGCCAATGAGGAGGAGGCGAAGTCATTCACCGGGTTATCTCCGGAAGAAGCTCTGTTAAACCTTTCACAGATGTGTGAAATTGCAGTAGTTAAAGTGGGCAGTGAAGGATCGTGGGTAAAAAGAGGCGAGGAAATCATTAAAATTGGAACAGCACAGGTCTCACTTAAGGATACAACGGGTGCAGGTGATCTCTATGCATCAGGATTCCTGTATGGATATTCCAGTGGTAAAAATCTTGAGGTATGCGGTCAGTATGGATCTCTTTTGGCTGGACATGTAATAGAAATTGTTGGTGCAAGAATGGACCACAATAAATGGAAAATTATTACAGCAGCTGTAGCAGAAATTGAATAATCCGGAATGATTTCGTTGTTATGTAAGGAATGGTCGCGACCATTCCTTACAATTATAGTTTTGGTAATTTATACCCGTTATTGTATACAGGTGTTATAAGTTTGTTTGCAGTTTCAGTCTTGAAAGATTGCTTTGTATCATCCCAGTATACTTTCTCTCCGGTACGGTAAGCGACATTCCCCATTTGAGCAACCAGGGCAACTCTCCTTCCGATTTCAATTCCGGCATTAAGTTTCTGGGGTGTATTGTTTTTTATACAGTCGAGCCAGTTTTTAGTATGTATGTCGAGTCCAACTCCAACATTTTTCTGCACAGGAACAGCTTCGATCCTGGTCTTCTCCGGTACTACTTCCCATCCCTTACGATCGAGAATCAGGGTTCCGTTCTCTCCGATATATGACATTCCGTGAGGTCTTGACCAGTTACCCAAACCGATACCAATTGTATGTTCCCAGATCATTGTGAAATCTTTGAAATCATATACGGCTGTCATTGTATCCGGAGTTACCATGGCATCATCAGGGAATGCATACTTTCCTCCGATAGCCATAACAGACTCCGGAATACTCTTACCCATTCCATAAAGTATATAATCAATTAAGTGTACACCCCAGTCGGTCATGAGCCCGTTGCCATATTCCCAGAACCATCTCCAGGTAAAATGGAAGCGATTGAGATTAAACGGGATTTTTGGTGCCGGACCTAGCCACAGATTATAGTCTACACCTTCCGGAACAGCTGAATCCGCAACTTTTGGTACAGCCCCTTTCCAGTCGACATACGACCATGCCTTGCAGGTACGGATGCGTCCAAGCTTTCCTGATTTTACATAATTTATAGCATCCACAAAGTGAGGCTGGCTTCTCTGCCACTGTCCTACCTGTACAATTTTACCATATTTCTGGACAGCTTTGTGCATTATATTGATTTCGGCAATGGAATTACCAATAGGTTTTTCAACATAAACATGTTTTCCGGCTGCAAGCGAATCAACGAACTGAAGACAATGCCAATGGTCGGGAGTTCCTATAATAACAAGGTCAATATCTTTGTTCTCGAGCATTTTACGGTAATCAACATAAAGCTTTGGCTGAGGGAAACCCAGCTTAATCAGGGCATCAGTCTGGTTTGTAAGAATATTTTTATCTATATCGCATAGAGCAACGCACTCTACTTCAGGGTTTTTGAGTAAAGAGACAAGGTCAGCAAAACCCTGACTCCTAGCTCCTATAAGACCAACCTGTATTTTATCGTTTGCGGAAATGCCAAGTCTGGCTTTTGATAGTGCGTCGAGTGAAATAACACTGCCAGCCGCAACAACTGATGCAGTTTTAATAAAATCTCTGCGTGAAGAACTCATGGTATTTATTATTTTTATTAATAAGAATGGCAAGGTAATACATAATTTTAAAATGTATAAACGCGGGCCTCTTAAAAATATTTAAAATTCAGAATTGCTATTGATATTATTATGTAAGGAAGGGTCACGACCCTTCCCTACATAAAACCATGGTCGCGACCATGTACAACATTATTATTGAACCGGTTTGAATATCAGGTCAACAACATCGGCCTTTTTGAACATTAGACCGGAAATCTTTTTGATATCTTTTACTGTGAATGATTTTAAAATGTTTTCATAGTTTGCCGGATCGTTAGAGTTGATGCCGAAGCTGTAATACCTGCTTAAGACAGTTAGCCAGTAGGAGTTATGCATTTTGTTCTCTTCCCTAGTCTTTAACAGATTGCTTACTGCTTTGTCGAGATTCTCCTGACTCGGACCATTTTTAACAATATTATCAATCTCGCGATAAATGATAGCTTTTAAGTCATTAGCCCTGGCAGGGTCACAATCGAATGTTATCATACCTTCTGCCAGCTCGGTTGGTCTTTTCTGTGTAGCCAGAGATACACCAACACCATATGTTCCGCCTTCATCTTCTCTTACTTTTTCAGTATAAACCAAATCGAGAATACCTTTTAGTACTTCAAGGCCCAAATAATTATAGGGAGTATATTTCATCTCCTGAGCAAATGAAAGGTAAACTGTGGATTTTGGGATTGTCAGAGGCATTGCAATTTCTTTTATTATTTTTCCATCCGGCTGCTCAATCTTTCTGTCTATCCATGTTTCTTTTCTTCCGGTTGAAGGAAGAGATCCAATATACTTTTCCACCATCGGTATTACTGCTTCTTTTTCAATGTTCCCGACTATGAAGAATGTGAATTCATCCGCATTGTTATATCTGTCGGTATATAATTTCTGAATATCTTCGAGAGTGATTTTCCCAATTGTCTCTTTTGAGAGGATGGGAGTTCTGGGATTGTATCCGGTTGTAATCATCGAAATGCTATCGCTCTTGATCTTATTGGGATCTTTTTCCATATTCCCTATCATGCCTGCAAATCTTCCGATTACTGCATCATGGGCAACCTTATCGAAACGTGGTTTAGCTATCCGAAGGTAAAGAAGCTGCATCATCGTTTCAAAGTCTTTTGGAGTACAGGTCCCGCTGAGTGATTCAACTGTTTCCGACATGCCAACACTTACGTTTGCTTTCTTGCCGGCAAGCATTTTCTGCAATGTAACATTGTCATAATCGCCTGTCCCGTACATCGGCAGTATAGCTGAAAGGAGATTGGCCGGAAGAACCAGGTTATTATCAAGTTTTGACATTCCTCCGAAACTGAATGCAGAAAGTAAAATATTATCCTTTTCATAATCTGCCTTTTTGAAGATCACCTTTGTATTATTGGAGAGAGTCCATTCTACTGCGTCAAACTGTGGAAGAAGTACTGTATTAACTATTTTGGATCCTTTGAGTTCTTCATTTATTAAAGATTCAGAGAGAGTTTTTTCCTCATATGGTGAAAGTTGTGCGTTTTTAACTTTGGCAAGAATATCCAGAGCCTCCTGTTCTGTTAAATGTTTAACACCTTCACCTTCAAGACCTTGTACAATGATAGTCCTGTTCTCATCTATCATCAGTTCTTTAAAGCGTGCAGAGATCTCTTCAACTGTTATTCCTTCAATAACCTGTTTCAGAAATTCATAATCGAAATCCATTGAGGTAAGAGGCTCCCCGGTTAAGAAATAGTTCTGTATGCCGGAGACATAAGTGTCATTGTCTATTTTGTCCTTCTGTTTGAATCTGTTCTCGAAATCAGACAGCATCCTTGCTTTTGCGCGGGTTAGCTCACCTTTTGTGAATCCGAATCGTTTAGCTCTTTCTGCTTCTGTATAGATTCCCTCCAGGGCAATGGCTTCCTCATTCTGACGGGCAGTAGCGTCGATAGATAATGCATCATAACCTCTAGCATAATGTCCTCCGAAAGAAACTGAACCTGAAACAAAGGGCGGATTTTCTTTCTGCAGGAGTTCGTTCACCCTTGTATTGATCATTGAATTCATAAGAGAAATAACATGACTGTCGCGAATATATTTCTGATTTTTCTCAGCCGGAGGCACTGCCTTATGCAGCACAAGTACTTCAACCGAAGTTTGCGGAGCTTCCTTATCAGCAGCAAGCACATAATAAGTTTCTTTATGATATGGCACTTCAATCATATTACGGGGGGCAGGGTTTTCTGCGGGGGGAATTGTGCTGAAAATTGTCTTAATGCTCTTCTCAACTTCTTCAACGTTTATATCTCCAACGATAGCAATGGCCTGAAGGTCGGGACGATACCATTTTTTATAATAATCACGTAAAGTGTTATATGAAAAGTTTTTAATAACATCCAGACTTCCGATAATATCTCTTTCGGCGTATTTCGTTCCTTTATAAATTACAGGAATCACATCAAATATCATTCTTCTGCTTGCAGTTTTAGAAGTTCGGTATTCTTCACTGATAACTCCGCGTTCCAGGTCAATCTCTTTTTCAGAAAGGGTTAAATAATGTGACCAGTCGTTAAGAATCAACAGACATGAGTCAACAAGTCCGGGGACTTCTACCGGAACATTTGTTAGGTTATATACTGTTTCATCAAACCCAGTATAGGCATTTATATTCCTTCCAAATGAGACACCATGCTTTTCAAGTCCGCTGATAATACCTTTTCCCGGGAAATGAGTTGTACCATTAAACGCCATATGTTCCAGAAAATGTGCGAGACCATTCTGATCATCATTTTCAAGTATTGCACCTACATTCTGGATGATATAGAAGCTTGCCCTCTTTTCCGGTTCTTTATTATTGCGGATAAAATAAGTAAGCCCGTTACTAAGTTTCCCGGTCTTTATTAGAGGGTCAATGGGTGCCTGTTTGTTAAGGTCAGTCTGACCGTATGTCCCGGCAGATAGCAATACAACAACAAAAAGGATCAATAAAGATTTAATAGTTTTCATAAATAACAGTTTAGTACGTAAATAAAATTTACAGACATCAGTATTGCAGCCTGATGAACAGTAAAATTAGAAAACAGATTGCAAAAATTCAAATATTTTTAAAACAGACCATGCAGCTCAGCATTGATTTTGTCTATAACTTCGCTGAGATGGGCATTGTTATTAGGGAAGTTATAATGGTCAGCCTCTATGATCAGTACCTTTCCAAGATTATATGTTTCCATCCAGGCTTCATATCTCTCATTAAGCCTTTTAAGGTAGTCGATACGTATAGAACTCTCATATTCTCTTCCTCTTTTCTGGATCTGGTTCACAAGTGTTGGCACAGATGCCCTCAGGTAAAGGAGTAAATCGGGTGGTTTAACCAGCGAACTCATCATCTTAAAGAGGGTGGAGTAATTGTCAAAATCACGAGTCGACATTAAACCCATCGAATGAAGGTTGGGAGCGAAAATATAGGCATCTTCGTATATGGTTCTGTCCTGAATAATTGTCTTATCAGATTTTCTTATTTCAAGTATCTGGCTGAAGCGTGAATTGAGAAAATAGATCTGAAGATTAAACGACCATCGCTGCATGTCTTCATAAAAGTCGTTAAGGTATGGATTGTCATCAACATCCTCATAATGAGCCATCCACCCGTATTGTTTTGCCAGAAGTCCGGCAAGAGTTGTTTTTCCCGATCCGATATTTCCTGCGATAGCTATATGCATAATTCAATAATTTAATCAGAATATAAAATTAGTAAAAAAAAAGTGCCCTGAGTGCCTAAAATGCCTAAAGTGACTAAAGTTGAGAAATATTACATAAATCTTCAATATACTCACGTGTATTTGATAGACGGGGTACCTTGTTCTGTCCTCCAAGCTTGTTTTTAGCCTTCAGCCATTTGCTGAAAGTTCCTCCTGGTACTGATTTTACTAAAGGCATAACAAGATTGAGGTCCTTATGCCTTTTTGCCTCGTAATCTGAATTTACAGACTGAAGAGACCTGTCAAGACATTCAGCAAAAAAGGCCAGATCAGCAGGTTCTTTTTCAAATTCAATTATCCATTCATGGGACCCTTTTGATGAGGCATTCATGAATACAGGTCCTGCCGAATATTCAGATATAAGTGCGCCTGTAGCTTTGCAGGCTAAGTCAAGAGCCTTATCTGCATTGTCAACTATTACCTCTTCTCCGAACACGTTTATAAACTGTTTTGTTCTGCCTGATATCCTGAACCTGAAAGGATTAAGGCATGTAAAGACAACTGTATCGCCCATCATATATCTCCATAACCCGCCATTGGTAGATATAATTATAGCGTAGTTTACCCCTGTTTCCACATCACCCAATGAATAAACAGGTGGAGATGAGAAGGTTACTTTATCAGCAGGTATAAACTCATAAAATATTCCATAGTCGAGCATAAGAAGCATATCGCTCTTCTCCGGGTCATCCTGGATTCCGAAAAATCCCTCCGAAGCATTATATGTTTCCATATACCTCATCTGGTCTCCAGGAATAAGTTTCTGATATTGTTCCCTGTAAGGGGTGAAGCTGATTCCTCCATGGAAAAATACTTCAAGATCGGGCCATATATCAAGCAGGTTTGATTTTCCTGTATAGGCAAGAATCTGTTTGATTAAGACGAGGTACCATGAGGGAACACCTGATATGTTTGTAACATTTTCATTTACACATGATTTTGTTATCAGGTCAAGCTTCTCTTCAAAGTCCTCGAGAAGAGCAATCCTTTGTTTAGGAGTTCTGATGATTTCAACCCAGAAAGGAGCATTTTCAATAAGTATAGCAGAAAGGTCGCCGTACAGGGAATCACTGTTAAACTGATTAATACGGTGACTGCCTCCAAGTGTAAGACTCTTTCCTGAAAATATCTTAGTATCAGGATACTGCATTGTATAGATAATGAGAATATCCTTGCCGGCTCTGTAATGGCAATCCTCAAGAGCCTCGGCACTCATTGGAATGAATTTGCTTTTTGAAGACGTGGTACCCGAAGATTTTGCAAACCATTTTATTTCACCTGGCCAGAGAAGATTGTTCTCTCCTTTGCGCAGTCTTTCAACATAGGGTATCAGATCTTCATATGTCTGCACAGGAAATCTAGACTGGTAATCTCTGACCGATGTTATTGATGAATAATTATACTTTTTCCCCCATTCTGTTGAAGCTGCTCTGGCAAGAAGCTTGTACAATGCCTCCTGTTGGGTCTCAACAGGATATTTCTTAAACAGCTCTATTTGATCTATACGCTTTTTATTCAGCCAGTTAACAATAGAGGGAATGATCGACATTATATTTTTCTTTGATCATTAAAGATAGAAAAAATACTTTATGGATTCTGTGTGAAATTAACTGAAAACCTCTTTAAGCACTTCAAGAGATTTTATTTTTCTCAGACCGGGCAAATGCATTGAGTAGTACTTTACCAGCGTCTCAAGCACTTCATTACGAAGTAGTCCGGTTAGTGATATGGAGTCACATTCTTCGTACGAGGAAGAGAAAAAACCAGCCAGGATATCAGATACTTCATTGCTTGCATAAAAACCATGTATTGGCGGAACAGGAACAAAAGCACCGTTTTTCAGATCAAAATACTGATCATCAATACCTGACCGAAGGGACGGCTCAAACCCCAGATAGCTGCTTAGTCCGGCAAGAAAGGCAATATGGAAATTTGCATAACCCTCACTGCTTTTGTCAAAATATATAATTGATTCCTCTATAAAGTCGAACATCTCCTCATGCGGGCTCTCTTCTTTTAATACTGATGTAAGTACTTCTCCAAGAAAAATTGCCACAACACTTTTTTTAATATTGGAATGTATGTTATACGGAGTGAAGGCAACAGAGAACTCTTTCATTGCCTGCATCTCGCGTGACGATTTATACTGCATCTCAATTTCGAGGATAAAAAGAGGCTGAAATAAAATATTATGCTTTCCTGCTTTCTTATTTCTCATCCCTCTGATAAGGAATGATTGTCTGCCAAAATTTCTTGTATAGAGCTGTGCGACAATACCAGAGTCGGTGTATTTAATCTGATGAAGTACTATTCCCCGTGTTTTCTCAAGCATGATAAACTGCGTAAATTTTCAAATATAAAATTATTATATTTACTGATCATTCAACTGTACTATGACAGTAACAAATAATGAGGAGCTCGTTAAAAGGATTGCCCGGCTTGCCAAACAGAACCAGGAACTTGAAGAACATATCAAGAAACTTGAAAAACTGAATGAAAAGCTTACAAGGGACAATGAAAAAATTAAAGCTCTTTATGAGAAGGTCTCTCCGGAAGGATTAAAAGATCTCAGTGATGGTGATAAAAAAGAACGATCGCTTAAATTTAATATGGCGACAGTTCTATTTGCCGACATTCACGGCTTCTCAAAACTTGTTGAAGGAATGGATTCTTCAGCTGTTATGGATGAGCTTGATGAGATCCTTTTTGAATTTGACTCAATCGTTACAAGGTTTAAAATAGAAAAGATCAAGACTATTGGCGACACTTATATGTGTGCCGGAGGTATCCCTGTAAAAAACATTACTAACCCGATTGATGTTGTAATGGCCGCTATGGAAATGAGGAATTTCCTTAAGAAGTACGAAACAGAAAAAAGGGGGGGCGATAAGAGCATCTGGGATCTCAAAATAGGAATTCATACTGGTCCGGTTACCGCAACCATATCAGGAAAGAAAAAAGTAAATTACGACATAAAAGGCGATACGGTAAATACAGCCAGCAGAGTTGAGGCAGTATCAGATAACGGAATGATCCTGATCTCTGTCATGACATACGAGCTGGTAAAAGAGTTCTTTGATTGCGAGTACTTCGGGAAGCTCCCGGTTAAGTACAAAGGAGATCTTCAGATGTACCGGGTAAAGGGGCTTAAAGCTGAATTCTCAGTCGATGGTGAAGGTGTATTACCCAACGATGCATTCAGAATCAAGTTTGGACTAATTCAGTTTACCGATATTCAGGAGATTATTCTGGATAAACTGGAAAGGGAACTGCCTGATTACCTGTATTATCATAATGTTAAACATACTGTTGATGTGGTGACTGAGGTTGAACTCATTGGCTGGGGCGAGGGATGCACCGATGAAGAGATTCTGCTTCTGAAAACAGCCGGACTATTCCACGATGCCGGGCACACAGTTGCATATGACAACCATGAATTTTATGGTACGGAACTGGCACGTGAAATGTTACCAAAATTCAATTATTCACCCGAACAGATTGACAGGATCTGTTCAATTATAATGGCAACAAAACTTCCTCCGAGGCCAACAAATCTTCTTGAGAATATTATATGCGATTCTGACCTTGATTACCTGGGAAGAAGTGATTTCATCCCGGTTTCGAATACTCTTTATGAGGAGCTTAAAGCGCAGAACAAGATGGGATCGCTTAATGACTGGAATAAGATTCAGGTGAAATTTATATCAGGGCACCAGTATTTCACAGCAACTGCCCGAAGCCTCCGGGAGGTAAATAAGCAATTACAGATCGAGAGGATCCAAAGCCTTATTACAGAATAAATATTTGGATTTTTTTTACCACAAAGGAACACAAAGGTCTACACAAAGGAACACAAAGGTCTACACAAAGGACACAAAGTTTAATCAATTTCTTTATTTCCTTTGAGCCCTTCGTGAAATTCCTTTGTGTCCTTAGTGGTTAATGGATTTATCTGATTACCAGCATCTTGGTTACTGCCGACTGAGAACCATCGCTGCTGGCGCAGAAAACAAGATATACTCCTGTTGCAACACGTTTCCCGTTATAAGTTTTTAGATCCCACGAAGCCTGACCGCCGTCTGATTCTGTTTCAAAAACCAGGTTCCCGCTTACATCAGTTATTCTTATCTGACTGTCGCGCATCAGTCCGGTAATTGTTACATTTCCATAATAATCCTCTCTTACAGGATTCGGAAATGTATAAACTTTGGAAAATTGTTCTCCTCCGGCTGTAGCTTCACCCCTTACTGATTGTACTCCCCTTGAGGTACCCAGCCAGACTTCTCCTGTTTTATTATCGATGGCAAGGCTTACTATTGAGTTTGAAAGGATAGGACTATTTGTTTCGTTATAGTTTCTCAGTTTTGCAGTTCCGTCGGCAGAAAGCTGATATACACCTGAACTGGTTGTTCCGATCCATTTCCTGTTAGCCCCGTCAACAGCAATAGCTGTAATGACCTCACTGTTCAGAAGATAATCTGCAAGACCGCTGCCATCATTTCTCGATATCTTGATCCGGAAGGCATTAATATCATTATCGAAAACCTTATCGGGATTATAATAGATCAGCGGCCCCTGATCTGTTCCAACCCAGATATTTCCATCGAGGTCTTCAGCGAAGGAGTATACTCCTGAAATGATTTTGTTTTCATTGTCTTCAACCAGCATCCTCTTATACCTGTCGTCGGTGAAATATTCCGGCGTATCATTGTCATCAATAATGAGCAATCCGTTTCCTTTTGGAAGAATTATCCATTTATATCCGCTCCGGGCAATGATAAGATCGCCAATTGTTATGCCATCTAAAGTTATAGGATTAAGAATCCAGGTGCCATCAGGTTTCAGTCCTTTCAAGGTTTGCTGAACTTCTGTCTGGGTAATCCACAGGGTTTTATATTTATCCATTGCAAGTCCGCAGATCCTGACGTATGGCCTTCCCGCTATAATAGTCTGTAATGGCGAATTAGTATAAGTATATTGATTTATAAGTTCATTATTGTCATACTCAAGCAAGCCATTACCCCAAGTGGAAACAAAATAATGGTTGTTATCATCAGGGTCGATAAGTACTCTCATTGCATCAATGACAGGACTTTTAAGTATATGAGTCCAGTTATTATTTTCAAAAACAGATAGCTGAAACGGGCGTCCCTGATTATTCCAGCTTACATCCGGACCACCACCGCTTATTATTGTCTTTCCGTTTAATGAAGTGATACTAAAGGCATTATTTGATACTGGTCCGGGCAGTGTAAAAGCAGAAAAAGATGAAAATTTTTCACCACGGACAAGTCCGGAATTATTATCAGCTATCCATATGTCCTTTTCGTCGGCTATTCCCTGTGAAATACTAACAGTTCCCCAGCTATAAGAAGATATTGTATTTAAGAGAGATCCGCTATTACTGAAATATCTTAATGATGACTGCGAGGATATTGTAAACCCGGAAGGTGCAGGATCAAAAGACTTATTATATACTCCGGGCAAAAATGAAAAAAGAGAAATGCTGCCATCTGAGGAGTAGACAGAATCTCCTCCTGATATGGGATCTGAAAGATTAAAGTAAAGTTTGTTACCTGAATATACGATGGAGGTGTATTTCCCGGAGGGCTGGGGAAGATTATTCATCAGCTTCCAGTTTCCAAAATATGACAAACCCTGGTCTGTTTGTGATGCCGACCATACACCCGTTGTCGTTGCGGCATAATAATTCCCATTACCGAATGCAATATCCCAGACCTCAGTATCACCTGTCCCGGAGCCGGGCTTCCAGGTATCATAAATCTCCTTTTTAATAATGTCGATTACAACAATTCCAAAGCTGCAGGCAAGGTATGCGTACTTCCCGTTTGTACGTATGCGGTTAATCTCCTTTCTTCCGGGAATATATTTTCTGGAAATATCTGAAATATTAAATATTACATTGTTTTTTACAAGGTCAACATTCGCTGTAGAATAAGCTATTACAAGTGTTTTATTCTCCTCTGACCATCCGATTGTACTAATGCCGGTCTCTGTAAGCCCGTTAATACGAGACATTTTTTTCAGTTCAGAAAATTCTTTATTATAGACAATTATTGAGGACCCTGTTGAGGCGTATACTTCTGAAGTACCTACTGCGACGCTTTTTGCTGTATTGTAAGTAAGATGGTCTGTCCAGGTACCAACAGGAGACTGGCCGGAGGAATTTAAGACTCCGAAAAATAGCAGTAATAATGTCAGATTTAGTCTCAATTTTTAATTTTTATTGGTCAGAAGACCGTAGACCGGAGACCGAAGCAGGTTGTACTTCCGTCTTCGGTCTTCCGTCTTCCGTCTTTCGGAATAAACCCTCAATCTACTTTTTTATTGTTTTATTCTCATACTCATACAGAAATTCCCTTAGTTTTTCGAAAGCCCTGGCCCGGTGTGAAACTTTGTTTTTTTCAGAAAGTTCCATCTCTGCAAATGTTTTGTTCTTGCCATCCGGGATAAAAATTGGGTCATAACCAAATCCTTCAGCACCTCTTTTCTCATAAATTATCTCGCCATTAACAATCCCCTCAAAAAGGTATTCCTGTTTGTCAAGAATAAGTGCAATCACTGTTTTAAACCGGGCTTTTCTGTTTTTGTTATTCCCGAGCCGGGCAAATACTTTTTCAATATTTGCTGCTGAATCCTTTCCGGGTCCTGCATATCTTGCCGAATGGACTCCGGGCTCTCCATTCAAGGCATCAATTTCAAGTCCTGTATCATCTGCAAACACATCCAACCCGGTTGAATTGAAAACATATCTCGCTTTTGCTAGAGCATTCCCTTCAATAAGTGGTTCGTTTTCAGGGATATCGTCAAAAATATTTATATCATTTAAACTCAGGAGAGTAAAACTGTTCCCGAGAATACTGTTTATTTCTTTTATCTTATGGAGATTATTTGAAGCGAATATTATTCTCATAAAACACTTTTAAATTTGTCTCAAAAATACTCAAAATAGGGCTTTCCTTTTGCCTATACTTTTTTAAATGCTACATTTGAATTAATAAAAAGCAAGATAATTGTTTATGCTTAAGTTCCTCAGGAGAATTATTCTTATTGGGCTTCTTCCTGTTCTGGCTATTCCGGAAGTAATTGCTTATAATGACTATTTACCGGCAGACACGGTACTGGTGATTCCGCAATCTTCAGAACTGAGGAAACAGTTTTTAAATCAAAAGATTGAACTCAGACGGAATGATAATAACATAACATTTGAATTACCCGGAGACAGTATAATAGAGATTCAGTTTTTGCTGAAAGGATTTGATTCTGACTGGAGTCCTTTCAGGAAGAGTAATTATAAAGAGTATACCAATATACCTGCTGGTCATTACACTCTTATGGTCAGATATAAAGAGCCGGGAGATAAAATTGTTGAGTTACCTCCGCTCCTGGTTATAATTCTTCCACGATGGTACCTCTCTGCACCAGCTCTGGTATTTTATTTTATTTTTTTCCTTCTTATTACCTGGGCAATTTACGAACAGCTTGACCTCAGATTCGCACGAAAGCAATATATGCTTGAGAAGATAATTAACAACAGAACTGAGGATCTTATTATAGAAAAAGAGAAAACAGAAAATCTACTTGCAAATGTTCTCCCTAAAAATACTGCAAGCGAGATTATGGAGAAAGGGAAAGCAACAAAAATCAAATATAATTTTGTTACCGTTCTCTTCTCCGATATTCAGGGTTTTACCAAGATAGCGGAAGAGATGAACCCTGAAGTACTAATTGATGAACTCGACAAGTTCTTCTTCTATTTCGATTCTGTAGTAGAGAAATATGGCATTGAAAAGATAAAGACGATTGGTGATGCATATATGTGTGCAGGAGGAATTCCTGAAAAGAACAGGACCAATCCCGTTGAAGTAATTCTGGCCGCACTTGAGATGAAGCAATACATGACCAGGCTAAAGGAGAGCTCAGAACTTGAGGGAATGAAATTCTGGGATATCAGAATTGGAATCCATACCGGGACAGTTGTTGCCGGAGTAGTAGGACAGAAGAAACTTTCGTACGATATCTGGGGAGATACTGTGAACACTGCAAGCAGGATGGAATCATCTGGTGAAGCCGGAAAAATAAATATATCCGGAACGACCTATGAATTTGTTAAGGAGTTCTTTAACTGCGAATTCAGGGGTAAGATGCCAGTGAAATATAAAGGAGAACTGGAGATGTATTTTGTAAATGGTATCGTGCCGGAATTGTCGGATGAAAATGGTGGCCCCAACAGAAAATTTATCGTTAAGATGCAGATGATCAAGCTTCAGGATATTGAAGAAATGATTACAAAAATGTTCGACGATGAGGCTCCTCCCAATCTCTATTTTCATAACTCATCAATGCTAAAGAACATCAGCAATAACGTTGAACTCCTGTCGACCGCAGAGAACCTTCCAGAGGAGGAATTTATTAACCTGAAACTTGCTTCTGTATTTCTTCTTACAGGTTATATATCTGATTATGAAAAGCCTATGGAGGCATCTTTACGGCTTGTAGAGGAGATCCTCCCCGGATATGGATTCAGTCGGGACAATGTGGATCTGACTTGTAAGCTTATAAAGAACTCATATAATGATCAGTATGATTCACTATCGGACAGAATCTTACATGATGCCCGTTATGATTATCTGGGAAGAGTTGACTATGTTAAACTTACTGAACGACTATTGAGGGAAAGAACAGAATATGGCAAACATACTGACAGCTTTACATGGGTCAGGCTCCAGAAAAAATTCTTATCCGATCATGAATTTCATACAAAAACCGCAAGACTATTAAGAGGAGTTTCTGTTGAAGATCAGCTGGCCGGATTGGAGACAAATACATAATAAACCGATTTCCGGGCGAAAACCGGAAAAATATCTTTTAAAAATGTACTTTTGCGATTGATTTTATAAGTCTTATTTATGGAAACTCTGGATTGGAAAAATCTGCCATTTGGATATATCAAAACAGATTTTAATATACGATGCGTTTATAAGGATGGGAAATGGGGAAAACTGGAAGTATCCTCTTCAGAATATATTGATATTCACATAGCGGCAACCGGACTTCATTACGGGCAGGAAGCTTTTGAGGGGCTGAAAGCTTATATGGGTAAAGACGGGAAGGTAAGACTTTTCCGATGGGAGGAGAATGCGAAGCGAATGATCAGTTCAGCTGATGGAGTCAAGATGGCTGCATTTCCCTTTGAGCTATTCAGGGAAGCCATTTTCAAAGTTATAGAACTTAATAAAAAATATGTGCCTCCATACGGATCCGGTGCTACCCTATATATACGTCCTCTGTTGTATGGCAGCGGTGCTGAGGTAGGTGTCAAACCGGCAACAGAATATACTTTCATTGTTTTTGTTACTCCTGTCGGACCATATTTCAAAGGCGGTGTTAAACCTGTTAATATGCTGATATGCAGAGATGTAGACAGAGCTGCTCCGCTTGGTACAGGAATTTACAAAGTAGGAGGTAACTATGCGGCTAGCATGAGAGCAATAATTGCAGCCCGCGATGGCGGATATGCAAATACTATTTTCCTCGATGCGAAAGAGAAAAAATATATTGACGAGTGCGGACCAGCAAATTTCTTCGGAATTAGGGATAATACATACGTAACACCTAAATCCGAATCTATTCTCAATTCAATTACGAATATGAGTCTGATTGAGATAGCAAAAAGTCTTGGAATGAAAACCGAGAGAAGGCCAATCCCGGTTGAAGAACTTTCAACCTTTGCCGAAGCAGGAGCCTGTGGTACAGCGGCAGTGATAAGTCCAATTGCAAAGATCTTTGACCCGGAAAACAATAAGGTGTATGAGTATTGCAAAGATGGTAAGCCGGGGGAACAATCCATGAAACTTTATAATAAACTGATTGACATTCAGAGTGGAGATGAGCCGGATACGTTTGGCTGGATGACTGTGTTAGATTAGAAGGGGAGAGGGGGAGAAAAGGAGAAGGGGTGATTTAAACTCCGTGGCACTCCGCGTACTCCGTGGTTAAATTTTTTTTGATTGATGAAAAGTAGAGAGACCGGATATTCAAAAACTAAGCTCAGGGGCTCATATGTGACACTTGTAATAAGTGTCTCTCTGGTTCTTTTCCTACTTGGGGTTTTAGGTCTGGTACTGATAAATGCAAGGGAGCTTTCCGACTATTTCCGCGAAAGCCTTTCATTCTCAGTTATGCTTGACGATGGTGCTAAAGAGGCTGATATAAGAATGCTGCAGAAAGACCTTGATGCCAAGCCATATGTGAAGTCAACTGAGTATGTTTCGAAAGATGAGGCAGCCCTGAAAATGAAAGAAGAGCTGGGTGAAGATTTTATTAATTTCCTTGGAGATAATCCGCTTCCTCCTTCGATTGACGTCTATTTATATGCAGGGTTCACAAGTCCCGACAGTGTTGCGAAAATTGAAAAGTATGTTTTCGAATATCCTTTTGTGAAGGAGGTATATTATCAGGAGTCTTTGCTTTTTCTCATTAATGAAAATGTTAAAAAGATCAGTCTGTTCCTGCTAGTAATCAGTACTTTTCTGTTTCTGATAGCTATGACAATTATAAATAATACAATCAGACTTTCGATATATTCCCGCAGGTTTATTATCAGAACCATGCAACTGGTTGGCGCAACAAGAGGCTTCATCCGACGACCCTTCCTGCTTCAGAGTGCATTTCAGGGACTTCTTGCTGCCCTGTTGGCCATGATACTTCTTATGGGTCTGCTTTATCTTATAGAAAAGGAATTTTTTATGATGTTTTCATTTGAGAGTACAAATCTTTTGATTTTACTTAGTGCGGCATTAATTATTTTAGGTGTACTTATAAATATCATTTCAACATATTTTTCCGTTAACAGGTATCTGAGTATTTCTGAAGACAAACTTTATTATTGATTTATCATGGGCACAAAGAACGAAAATAAGGAGAAACTGAATTTTGCTCTTGGCAGAGAGAACTACAAACTGCTGGCTATCGGATTCGGAATAATTGTAATAGGCTTCCTGCTTATGCTTGGCGGAAAGTCTGAAAATCCCAACGAATTCTCTAATGATATTTTCAGCTTCAGGAGAATTACCCTTGCTCCAATAGTTGTTCTGGCCGGGTTTATATTTGAGATTTGGGCCATCATGAAAAAGCCCAAAGAATAATAACCAGTTTTCAAATAAAACTCTCATTTCGATACAGAATCAGCTTTATTGATATAGGTATCGGATCAAAGAATTTCTGAATTATGGACATATTTCAAGCTATTATTATAGCCATCGTTGAAGGGATAACTGAGTTTCTACCTGTTTCTTCAACCGGCCACATGATTATTACCCAAAAACTACTTGGAAGCTGCATTTCTTGGTTTCCTCTTTAGCGGATATATTGATCAGATGTTAGAGAGTGTTCTGGTCGTAGCTGTTTCACTTGTTCTAGGAGGAGTGTTTCTGCTCTTTATTGATTCGTGGTTTAATAATCCTTCTGAAAATCAAAGGATAACCTCCAAAAAAGCACTAGTAATCGGTTTTTTTCAGGTAATAGCTATGATTCCGGGTGTTTCACGGTCTGCTGCAACAATTATAGGAGGATTGACACAAAAATTAAATCGAAAAAATGCAACAGAATTTTCCTTTTTTCTGGCCGTGCCAACAATGTTTGCGGCATCGGCATACGAGATGATAAAATCGTATAAATCGATACAACCCGAGCATATCAATGTATTATTAATCGGAAATCTTGTAGCCTTTCTGGTAGCTATATTGGCAATAAAAGGGTTTATAACTTTTCTTACAAAGCATGGATTTAAAGTTTTCGGTTACTACAGGATAATCGTCGGCGCAATAATATTAATACTTCTGGCTGCAGGCATTGATTTAAATATAGCATGATGAATTTTCAGGAAGGAGAGGTATTATTATTTAACAAGCCGTTATACTGGACATCTTTTGATCTTGTTAACAAGGTCAGGAATATGATAAGGAGCAGTCTGGGTATAAAGAAAATCAAAGTTGGTCATGCCGGAACCCTTGATCCTCTGGCAAGCGGATTGATGATAATCTGCACAGGAAGGGCAACAAAGAAGATAGACGAATTCCGTGATTTGGACAAAGAATATGTTGCAACAATTCATTTGGGAGAGACCACACCTTCATTCGATCTGGAAACTGCCACCGATAAGCAATACCCGACAAATCATATTACAGAGGAGCTTGTCAGGGAAGTTCTGAATGGATTTTTAGGCGAGCAAAAACAGTTGCCTCCAATGTATAGTGCGAAACTGATCGATGGGAAAAGAGCTTATGAATTTGCCAGGCAGGGAATAGACAAAGAGCTTACTCCTGTAACCGTATTTTTCCGTGAGATTGAACTGTTGTCGTTTGGAATGCCGGAGACAAGGATCAGAATGGTATGCAGCAAGGGGACATATGTAAGGTCTTTTGCAAGAGATTTCGGAGAAGCACTTAAAAGCGGAGCATATTTGTCGGCCTTAGAGCGAACTGCAATAGGCTCATTTAAAGTAAGTAATGCATTTGATCTGGAAAAATTTCGCATTTATATTGAACAAATGCAACAAAAATGACTTTATTACGTATAAGGGATTCTGTAAATCACAATGACTATATATTTTATTTATGAAATTATCACAATTCAGGTATAATCTGCCTCAGGAACTTATTGCTCTTTACCCAACTCCAAACAGGGACGAATCGAGGTTACTGGTTGTAAACAAAAAGACAGGGGAGTTACAGCATAAGGTCTTTAAGGACATAATTGATTATTTTCACGAAAATGACGTACTTGTTTTTAATAATACAAAAGTATTTCCGGCCAGGTTGTATGGTAATAAGGAAAAGACAGGTGCTGAGATTGAAGTTTTCCTGCTCAGGGAATTGAACCGCGAGCAGCGTTTATGGGATGTACTTGTTGATCCTGCCCGCAAGATCAGGATTGGGAATAAACTCTATTTTGGTGAAGATGACCTTCTTGTTGCAGAAGTTATTGATAACACAACATCGAGAGGAAGAACATTAAGGTTTTTGTTCGACGGAACATATGAGGAGTTCAAGGAGACCCTTTACAGTCTGGGCGAGACTCCCCTGCCAAAGTTTATAAACCGCAAGGTTGAGCCTGAAGACAGTGAAAGGTATCAGACAATTTTTGCAAAGCATGAAGGAGCTGTTGCAGCACCTACAGCCGGACTGCATTTCAGTCGTGAGCTTCTTAAAAAGCTTGAGATTATCGGAACCGAGTTTGCTGAGATAACATTACATGTTGGTCTGGGGAACTTCAGAAGCGTTGATGTTGAGGATTTAACAAAACATAAAGTAGATTCAGAGCGGATACTGATAACTGACGAATGTGTTGACATTGTGAATAAGGCAAAAGATAATAAATACAAGATCTGTGCAGTCGGAACTACTGTAGTCAGGACCCTGGAGAGCTCCGTTTCTACAGCAGGGTATCTGAAACCTTATGATGGCTGGACAAACAAGTTTATCTTTCCTCCTTATGACTTTAAGGTACCTGATATGATGATAAGTAATTTTCACCTTCCATATTCAACCCTTCTTATGATGGTTTCTGCATTTGCAGGTTATGATCTGCTCTTCGATGCATATAAGACGGCGGTTAAGGAGAAGTATCGGTTTGGAACTTACGGGGATGCGATGCTGATTATTTAGTCTTGCGGTCTTGCGGTCTTGCGGTCTTGAGAAGAAAATAATTTTCCGATTGAATTATATTGCAGATTTAGGATATCTGTTAATTTATCTATTATTATCCGGTAAGAAATCTAAATTGTTTTTTTACTGGGAACAGTAACCTTATCAAATACCTTAACCCCTCCAATTAGTCGACTGCAAGACTGCATGACATTAGACCGCAAGACCTCTATCAATGTTTTTTTCCCATTGGTCAAAAAGAAGCGTGAAATTTTGAAATAATTTTTATCTTTAAAAGTTATTAAAGAGTTGCAACAGTGCAACCTTGATAAGTTTTAAGTTGTCTTGATAGAGTATTTTGAAACTGTCCGTTTTAATATTTGATAGCGGGCATTAAAATATAATAAGCATTGGTCGATCTTTAAAAAAAAAGAGAAGAGGTCGGGCAGTGGTGTTTTTGTCATAAATGAAGACCGAAGTGAAAAGCAAAGTGCGCGGGGCACAGGGCGCGGAGCAAGAAAAGACAAAGGATAAAAGTTAAAAGACAAAAGAAAAAGAATTTATAAAACAATAAGACTACAAGACTGCAATACCGCAGGACCGCAAGACAATAAGATATTAAGATATTTAAGATATTCAGCAACATAGGAGGTACAATATGAAAACGACACGAAACACATCTTCAGGTATATTCAGAAGAAGATGGCAGACAGGGAAGCGGAAGTTTATCGCCCCTTCAGGAATCGTATTGTTTATTATGATTCTCATATCGGTATTTACCGGAGAGAAATCATACTCGCAGGGAGTAGGGATAAGCGAGAGTGCTATACCTGATCCTCATGCGTCATCCATCCTGGAACTGAGATCCACACTTCGCGGATTTCTTGCTCCCAGGCTGACAACCGCGCAGCGTGTCGCTTTAGGCAGCACAGCAGCTCAGGGTCTTTTGGTGTATGATACCGATACCAAATCGTTCTGGTATTTCGATTCAGGCTGGAAGATTGTCAGGGGATCAGCTAATCTAGGTGGTCCAAATCAACTTCTTGGAATGAATGGTGCAGGAAATGAAAATGAGTATAAAAATTTAAATGGATCAATAAATATTACAGTTACACATTCAGCGGGGAACATAGGACTTAATACAATTCAGGATATTACGACTACTTCAACACCTCTGTTTTCAGGATTAAATTTAACTAATGCTCTTACAGTTCCAAATGGTGGAACTGGGTTACAGTCCGGCATTTCGGGTGGTATTCCATATTTCAGCAGTACAACAACAATGGCTTCCTCACCATTGTTGACAGCCAATGGTGTGGTTATTGGAGGAGGAATAGGTGGGGCGCCTGTGACAATAGGAGTTGGTGCAGCAAATACAGTTTTACGAGGAACAGGAACAGCACCGGCATTCGGCCAGATTGTTAACGACGACATAACAAACGGTACCATAAACCTGACAAGTAAAGTAACAGGTACTCTGCCTGTACTGAATGGTGGAACAGGATACGATAACACTTACACCAATGGTCAGTTGCTGATAGGCAACTCCTCAGGTACCCTTACCAGGAATCCATTGACAGGAACGGCTAATCAGGTAATAGTCACCAACGGCAGTGGGAGCATAACCTTAACCACGCCACAGGATATACACACGGGAGCAACACCTGAATTTGTGAGTACCAAGCTGACCGGTCTTGCAGCCCTTTCGGGAGTCTATACAGATATCAACAAGGTTCTGACATCGACGCCACCGAGTTCAGGGACAATAGGATACTGGAGCCGCAATGATCTGTTAGGGATTTTAACTCCATCCAATGCAGGGGATGATGTAACCACCACAGGCGATATCTCTACTACGACAACAGGGACAATCACCTCAGCAGGCTTACTGACAGGACAATCCGGGGCGACGATAACAGGCGCAACAAGTATCTCAGGAGGAGCAATAACATTGAATAACAGCTCGAATAATCCGACAAGTATTAATACAGGCACATCTACAGGCGGAGTAACAATCGGTAACTCAGCCAATACAATTACTCTTCCTGCCTTCACGACAGCAGGACTTGTACATAACAGTGCTCTGGGAGTTCTCTCCACAGGATTATTGGTAAATAGTGATATCACCAATGGGACAATAGATCTAACCACAAAGGTGACCAATGTACTACCGATAGCTAATGGAGGAACAAACTCATCAGCAGCCCTATCGGGTTCGTCAATAATTATCTCTGATGGCACTTCTATAATCCAGGGAGACAAAGGAACTAGTACAACATTACTTCACGGCAACGCATCCGGGTCTCCCACCTACAGTCAGGTAGTCAATGCAGATATAGCCAATGGGACGATAGATCTTACCAGCAAGGTAACAGGTACCTTACCGGTATTTAACGGGGGCACCGGGGTAACGACCTTTGGCGGAGCTAACCAGGTGTTGTTTACCACAGCAGCAGATGCCTTATCAGCAGTAGCGACGTCAACAGCAGCGGGGCAGTTCCTGCAGACCAGTACATCAGGGGAGCACCGACATGGAAGACGATACTTGATGTAGTCAATGGCGGCACAGGACAAAGCAGTTATACCGATGGTCAGTTACTGATAGGTAACACAACAGGCAATACATTGAACAAGGGAGTCATAACAGGAACCCTTAACCAGATAACAGTTAGTAATGGTCCTGGGACAATCGGTTTATCACTTCCACAGGATATCAACACGACCTCATCCCCAGTCTTCACAGGACTGACAGTAAGTGGCTTAACTCCACTGGCGGGAGTTTATACTGATGGGTTCAGCAAGCTTACCTCGACCCCCCCAACAACAGGAGTCATAGGTTACTGGCAGCGTCTGGGCACAGTATTGTCACCCACCACATCAGGGGATGATGTAACGACCACAGGAGATATCTCGACTACGACCACAGGAACAATCACCTCAGCAGGATTATTGACAGGACAATCCGGGGCGACGATAACAGGCGCAACAAGTATCTCAGGAGGAGCAATAACATTGAATAACAGCTCGAATAATCCGACAAGTATTAATACAGGCACATCTACAGGCGGAGTAACAATCGGTAACTCAGCCAATACAATTACTCTTCCTGCCTTCACGACAGCAGGACTTGTACATAACAGTGCTCTGGGAGTTCTCTCCACAGGATTATTGGTAAATAGTGATATCACCAATGGGACAATAGATCTAACCACAAAGGTGACCAATGTACTACCGATAGCTAATGGAGGAACAAACTCATCAGCAGCCCTATCGGGTTCGTCAATAATTATCTCTGATGGCACTTCTATAATCCAGGGAGACAAAGGAACTAGTACAACATTACTTCACGGCAACGCATCCGGGTCTCCCACCTACAGTCAGGTAGTCAATGCAGATATAGCCAATGGGACGATAGATCTTACCAGCAAGGTAACAGGTACCTTACCGGTATTTAACGGGGGCACCGGGGTAACGACCTTTGGCGGAGCTAACCAGGTGTTGTTTACCACAGCAGCAGATGCCTTATCAGCAGTAGCGACGTCAACAGCAGCGGGGCAGTTCCTGCAGACCAGTACATCAGGGGGAGCACCGACATGGAAGACGATACTTGATGTAGTCAATGGCGGCACAGGACAAAGCAGTTATACCGATGGTCAGTTACTGATAGGTAACACAACAGGCAATACATTGAACAAGGGAGTCATAACAGGAACCCTTAACCAGATAACAGTTAGTAATGGTCCTGGGACAATCGGTTTATCACTTCCACAGGATATCAACACGACCTCATCCCCAGTCTTCACAGGACTGACAGTAAGTGGCTTAACTCCACTGGCGGGAGTTTATACTGATGGGTTCAGCAAGCTTACCTCGACCCCCCCAACAACAGGAGTCATAGGTTACTGGCAGCGTCTGGGCACAGTATTGTCACCCACCACATCAGGGGATGATGTAACGACCACAGGAGATATCTCGACTACGACCACAGGAACAATCACCTCAGCAGGATTATTGACAGGACAATCCGGGGCGACGATAACAGGCGCAACAAGTATCTCAGGAGGAGCAATAACATTGAATAACAGCTCGAATAATCCGACAAGTATTAATACAGGCACATCTACAGGCGGAGTAACAATCGGTAACTCAGCCAATACAATTACTCTTCCTGCCTTCACGACAGCAGGACTTGTACATAACAGTGCTCTGGGAGTTCTCTCCACAGGATTATTGGTAAATAGTGATATCACCAATGGGACAATAGATCTAACCACAAAGGTGACCAATGTACTACCGATAGCTAATGGAGGAACAAACTCATCAGCAGCCCTATCGGGTTCGTCAATAATTATCTCTGATGGCACTTCTATAATCCAGGGAGACAAAGGAACTAGTACAACATTACTTCACGGCAACGCATCCGGGTCTCCCACCTACAGTCAGGTAGTCAATGCAGATATAGCCAATGGGACGATAGATCTTACCAGCAAGGTAACAGGTACCTTACCGGTATTTAACGGGGGCACCGGGGTAACGACCTTTGGCGGAGCTAACCAGGTGTTGTTTACCACAGCAGCAGATGCCTTATCAGCAGTAGCGACGTCAACAGCAGCGGGGCAGTTCCTGCAGACCAGTACATCAGGGGAGCACCGACATGGAAGACGATACTTGATGTAGTCAATGGCGGCACAGGACAAAGCAGTTATACCGATGGTCAGTTACTGATAGGTAACACAACAGGCAATACATTGAACAAGGGAGTCATAACAGGAACCCTTAACCAGATAACAGTTAGTAATGGTCCTGGGACAATCGGTTTATCACTTCCACAGGATATCAACACGACCTCATCCCCAGTCTTCACAGGACTGACAGTAAGTGGCTTAACTCCACTGGCGGGAGTTTATACTGATGGGTTCAGCAAGCTTACCTCGACCCCCCCAACAACAGGAGTCATAGGTTACTGGCAGCGTCTGGGCACAGTATTGTCACCCACCACATCAGGGGATGATGTAACGACCACAGGAGATATCTCGACTACGACCACAGGAACAATCACCTCAGCAGGATTATTGACAGGACAATCCGGGGCGACGATAACAGGCGCAACAAGTATCTCAGGAGGAGCAATAACATTGAATAACAGCTCGAATAATCCGACAAGTATTAATACAGGCATCTACAGGCGGAGTAACAATCGGTAACTCAGCCAATACAATTACTCTTCCTGCCTTCACGACAGCAGGACTTGTACATAACAGTGCTCTGGGGAGTTCTCTCCACAGGATTATTGGTAAATAGTGATATCACCAATGGGACAATAGATCTAACCACAAAGGTGACCAATGTACTACCGATAGCTAATGGAGGAACAAACTCATCAGCAGCCCTATCGGGTTCGTCAATAATTATCTCTGATGGCACTTCTATAATCCAGGGAGACAAAGGAACTAGTACAACATTACTTCACGGCAACGCATCCGGGTCTCCCACCTACAGTCAGGTAGTCAATGCAGATATAGCCAATGGGACGATAGATCTTACCAGCAAGGTAACAGGTACCTTACCGGTATTTAACGGGGGCACCGGGGTAACGACCTTTGGCGGAGCTAACCAGGTGTTGTTTACCACAGCAGCAGATGCACTTACCTCGGTAGCGACGTCAACAGCAGCAGGGCAGTTCTTACAGACCAGTACAGCAGGGGGAGTACCGACATGGAAGACTATACTTGATGTAGTCAATGGCGGAACTAGTTCAGGGACAGCACTTTCAGGTAAATCAATAATGGTATCAAACGGCAGTGCAATTGTTCAGGCCCCCCTTATGACTGATGGTCAGATTATAGTTGGGAAAAGCGGTGACGCTCCACAACAGGTATTGCTAGGGGGTGATGCTACAATTAACAATGCTGGATCACTTCTGATATCAAACAATGCAGTTACTTATGCTAAGATGCAGAATGTAAGTACTACAAGCAAGCTTCTGGGAAGTTCGAGTCTGACTAATGCTGTTACTGAAATAACGCTGGGAAGCGGACTTAGTATGACTAACTCAACTCTTACAGCAACAGGCTTGGGTGGAACTGTTACTAATTTTGCAGCCGGTAATTTACCACCAGTTTTTACGACTTCAGTTGCTGATCCTACAGGTTCTCCAGTACTTTCGTTCTCACTTACAAATGCAAATCCGTATACAATTTTCGGTAATAACACTAATGCCAGTGCAGCACCAGCATATTTTGCACCAGTATTAGCATCGGCACTTTTTGCAAACCAGGGATCTATAAATACAGTATTGCATGGCAATGCAACAGGTGATCCTTCCTGGGGACAGATAGTCAATGCAGATATCACTGATGGAACTATAAATCTTACTACGAAAGTTACCGGTGCTTTACCAATTATAAATGGAGGAACCAACTCAAATACTCCATTGGTTAATAACAGGTTAATGATTTCTAAGAGCGGAAAAATAGTTGAACTAGGTGCTCCATTTTTAGATGGTCAGGTTCTTGTTGGTAAAGCCGGAGATGATCCTCAAGTTGTTAGTTTGTCAGGAGATGTATCAATAACAAATACTGGTTCAACTACAGTAGGTTCAGTAGGAGGATCTACCGCGGCGAATATCAACACAGCCGAACTATTGGCCAATGCGGCAACAAATCTCAACACATCTAGCACCATAGTATTACGAGATGGAAGTGGCAACTTTAGTGCAGGCACGATCAGCGCAGATTTGACAGGCGATGTAACGGGTGATTTAACAGGAAACGTTACGGGTAATGTACTTGGAAATCTTACAGGTGATGTCACTGGTAATGTAAGTGGTACTTCATTGAATGTTACAGGAATCGTAGCCATATTAAATGGAGGAACAGGTTCCTCGACAGTATTAGGAGCCAAGACTAATTTAGGGTTAGAGAATGTAGATAACACAACAGATTTAAATAAGCCTATCTCCACAGCTACACAGACAGCGTTGAATTTAAAGGCACCACTTGCCTCACCGGCACTTACTGGGTTCCGACAGCACCGACAGCAGTAGCAGGCACAAATACAACACAACTTGCAACTACAGCTTTTGTAACCGATGCAGTTATGACAGCAACACCAGATGCAACGACCCTGGTTAAAGGTAAAGTACAGTTGGCAGGAGATTTGGGTGGAGTAGGAACAACAGCGGCCGCACCAATAATCAGTGCTGGTGCGATAGATGACAGCAAGGTATCAGCAACGGCAGCCATAGTCGACACTAAACTGGCTACTATATCCACGGCAGGTAAGGTCTCCAACAGTGCAACGACAGCGACCTCCTCCAACAACATCAACACCATAGTATTACGAGATGGAAGTGGCAACTTTAGTGCAGGCACGATCAGCGCAGATTTGACAGGCGATGTAACGGGTGATTTAACAGGAAACGTTACGGGTAATGTACTTGGAAATCTTACAGGTGATGTCACTGGTAATGTAAGTGGTACTTCATTGAATGTTACAGGAATCGTAGCCATATTAAATGGAGGAACAGGTTCCTCGACAGTATTAGGAGCCAAGACTAATTTAGGGTTAGAGAATGTAGATAACACAACAGATTTAAATAAGCCTATCTCCACAGCTACACAGACAGCGTTGAATTTAAAGGCACCACTTGCCTCACCGGCACTTACTGGAGTTCCGACAGCACCGACAGCAGTAGCAGGCACAAATACAACACAACTTGCAACTACAGCTTTTGTAACCGATGCAGTTATGACAGCAACACCAGATGCAACGACCCTGGTTAAAGGTAAAGTACAGTTGGCAGGAGATTTGGGTGGAGTAGGAACAACAGCGGCCGCACCAATAATCAGTGCTGGTGCGATAGATGACAGCAAGGTATCAGCAACGGCAGCCATAGTCGACACTAAACTGGCTACTATATCCACGGCAGGTAAGGTCTCCAACAGTGCAACGACAGCGACCTCCTCCAACAACATCAACACCATAGTATTACGAGATGGAAGTGGCAACTTTAGTGCAGGCACGATCAGCGCAGATTTGACAGGCGATGTAACGGGTGATTTAACAGGAAACGTTACGGGTAATGTACTTGGAAATCTTACAGGTGATGTCACTGGTAATGTAAGTGGAACATCATTGAATGTTACAGGAATCGTAGCCATATTAAATGGAGGAACAGGTTCCTCGACAGTATTAGGAGCCAAGACTAATTTAGGGTTAGAGAATGTAGATAACACAACAGATTTAAATAAGCCTATCTCCACAGCTACACAGACAGCGTTGAATTTAAAGGCACCACTTGCCTCACCGGCACTTACAGGAGTTCCGACAGCACCGACAGCAGTAGCAGGCACAAATACTACACAACTTGCAACTACAGCTTTTGTAACCGATGCAGTTATGACAGCAACACCAGATGCAACGACCCTTGTTAAAGGTAAAGTACAGTTGGCAGGAGATTTGGGTGGAACAGGAACAACAGCGGCCGCACCAATAATCAGTGCAGGTGCGATAGATGACAGCAAGGTATCAGCAACGGCAGCCATCGCCGACACTAAACTGGCTACTATATCCACGGCAGGTAAGGTCTCCAACAGTGCAACTACAGCGACCTCCTCCAACAACATCAACACCATAGTATTACGAGATGGAAGTGGCAACTTTAGTGCAGGGACCATCTCTGCAGATTTGACAGGCGATGTAACGGGTGATTTAACAGGAAACGTTACGGGTAATGTACTTGGAAATCTTACAGGTGATGTCACTGGTAATGTAAGTGGAACATCATTGAATGTTACAGGAATCGTAGCCATATTAAATGGAGGAACAGGTTCCTCGACAGTATTAGGAGCCAAGACTAATTTAGGGTTAGAGAATGTAGATAACACAACAGATTTAAATAAGCCTATCTCCACAGCTACACAGACAGCGTTGAATTTAAAGGCACCACTTGCCTCACCGGCACTTACAGGAGTTCCGACAGCACCGACAGCAGTAGCAGGCACAAATACTACACAACTTGCAACTACAGCTTTTGTAACCGATGCAGTTATGACAGCAACACCAGATGCAACGACCCTTGTTAAAGGTAAAGTACAGTTGGCAGGAGATTTGGGTGGAACAGGAACAACAGCGGCCGCACCAATAATCAGTGCAGGTGCGATAGATGACAGCAAGGTATCAGCAACGGCAGCCATCGCCGACACTAAACTGGCTACTATATCCACGGCAGGTAAGGTCTCCAACAGTGCAACTACAGCGACCTCCTCCAACAACATCAACACCATAGTATTACGAGATGGAAGTGGCAACTTTAGTGCAGGGACCATCTCTGCAGATTTGACAGGCGATGTAACGGGTGATTTAACAGGAAACGTTACGGGTAATGTACTTGGAAATCTTACAGGTGATGTCACTGGTAATGTAAGTGGTACTTCATTGAATGTTACAGGAATCGTAGCCATATTAAATGGAGGAACAGGTTCCTCGACAGTATTAGGGAGCCAAGACTAATTTAGGGTTAGAGAATGTAGATAACACAACAGATTTAAATAAGCCTATCTCCACAGCTACACAGACAGCGTTGAATTTAAAGGCACCACTTGCCTCACCGGCACTTACTGGAGTTCCGACAGCACCGACAGCAGTAGCAGGCACAAATACAACACAACTTGCAACTACAGCTTTTGTAACCGATGCAGTTATGACAGCAACACCAGATGCAACGACCCTGGTTAAAGGTAAAGTACAGTTGGCAGGAGATTTGGGTGGAGTAGGAACAACAGCGGCCGCACCAATAATCAGTGCTGGTGCGATAGATGACAGCAAGGTATCAGCAACGGCAGCCATAGTCGACACTAAACTGGCTACTATATCCACGGCAGGTAAGGTCTCCAACAGTGCAACGACAGCGACCTCCTCCAACAACATCAACACCATAGTATTACGAGATGGAAGTGGCAACTTTAGTGCAGGCACGATCAGCGCAGATTTGACAGGCGATGTAACGGGTGATTTAACAGGAAACGTTACGGGTAATGTACTTGGAAATCTTACAGGTGATGTCACTGGTAATGTAAGTGGTACTTCATTGAATGTTACAGGAATCGTAGCCATATTAAATGGAGGAACAGGTTCCTCGACAGTATTAGGAGCCAAGACTAATTTAGGGTTAGAGAATGTAGATAACACAACAGATTTAAATAAGCCTATCTCCACAGCTACACAGACAGCGTTGAATTTAAAGGCACCACTTGCCTCACCGGCACTTACTGGAGTTCCGACAGCACCGACAGCAGTAGCAGGCACAAATACAACACAACTTGCAACTACAGCTTTTGTAACCGATGCAGTTATGACAGCAACACCAGATGCAACGACCCTTGTTAAAGGTAAAGTACAGTTGGCAGGAGATTTGGGTGGAACAGGAACAACAGCGGCCGCACCAATAATCAGTGCAGGTGCGATAGATGACAGCAAGGTATCAGCAACGGCAGCCATCGCCGACACTAAACTGGCTACTATATCCACGGCAGGTAAGGTCTCCAACAGTGCAACGACAGCGACCTCCTCCAACAACATCAACACCATAGTATTACGAGATGGAAGTGGCAACTTTAGTGCAGGGACCATCTCTGCAGATTTGACAGGCGATGTAACGGGTGATTTAACAGGAAACGTTACGGGTAATGTACTTGGAAATCTTACAGGTGATGTCACTGGTAATGTAAGTGGAACATCATTGAATGTTACAGGAATCGTAGCCATATTAAATGGAGGAACAGGTTCCTCGACAGTATTAGGAGCCAAGACTAATTTAGGGTTAGAGAATGTAGATAACACAACAGATTTAAATAAGCCTATCTCCACAGCTACACAGACAGCGTTGAATTTAAAGGCACCACTTGCCTCACCGGCACTTACAGGAGTTCCGACAGCACCGACAGCAGTAGCAGGCACAAATACTACACAACTTGCAACTACAGCTTTTGTAACCGATGCAGTTATGACAGCAACACCAGATGCAACGACCCTTGTTAAAGGTAAAGTACAGTTGGCAGGAGATTTGGGTGGAACAGGAACAACAGCGGCCGCACCAATAATCAGTGCAGGTGCGATAGATGACAGCAAGGTATCAGCAACGGCAGCCATCGCCGACACTAAACTGGCTACTATATCCACGGCAGGTAAGGTCTCCAACAGTGCAACTACAGCGACCTCCTCCAACAACATCAACACCATAGTATTACGAGATGGAAGTGGCAACTTTAGTGCAGGGACCATCTCTGCAGATTTGACAGGCGATGTAACGGGTGATTTAACAGGAAACGTTACGGGTAATGTACTTGGAAATCTTACAGGTGATGTCACTGGTAATGTAAGTGGAACATCATTGAATGTTACAGGAATCGTAGCCATATTAAATGGAGGAACAGGTTCCTCGACAGTATTAGGAGCCAAGACTAATTTAGGGTTAGAGAATGTAGATAACACAACAGATTTAAATAAGCCTATCTCCACAGCTACACAGACAGCGTTGAATTTAAAGGCACCACTTGCCTCACCGGCACTTACAGGAGTTCCGACAGCACCGACAGCAGTAGCAGGCACAAATACTACACAACTTGCAACTACAGCTTTTGTAACCGATGCAGTTATGACAGCAACACCAGATGCAACGACCCTTGTTAAAGGTAAAGTACAGTTGGCAGGAGATTTGGGTGGAACAGGAAGTACAGCAGCAGCCCCGGTAATCAGTGATAATGCAATATCGACAGTTAAGCTTTTAAACTCAAATGTTACCTATGGGAAGATCCAGAATGTAGTTGCGAATAACGTGGTACTTGGTAGAGTATCAGGAGCAGGAGGAGTAGTAGAGGAGATCTCAACAACAGGTTCTGGCAATGTAGTCAGAGCAACCTCACCAACTTTGGTTTCTCCTGATTTAGGAACTCCTTCTGCACTGGTTGGGACAAATATAACAGGCACAGCATCAGGATTAAGTATTGGAGGAAATGCAGCAACAGCAACTACAGCAACAACAGCATCTCATCTTACAGGTGGCGGACTAGGTCAAATTCCTTATCAGACAGGACCTGGTACCACAGCAATGTTGGCATCTGGGACGTTAGGTCATATCCTGACGAGTAATGGAGCAGCTGCACCTTCATGGGAGGCACCTTCGGGCACTTGGGTTGACTTGATTAGTGCTCAAACAGTTGGCGGAGTAAAGACATGGACGGCACTTGGAACTTTTAATTCTGGGATAACAGTGTCAGGTGGAAACGTTTCTTTAAATGATAATTCCACAACTAATACAATTAGCATAGGGACAGGAACTACAACAGGAGCGATTACAATTGGTGGTGCAACAGCAAATCAGCCTGTTACAATTTCATCTGGAGGTACAGGCATCTTAAACCTTAATAATAATACAGGTGCGGCATCTCCGGTAAACATCGGAACTGGAACCTCAACAGGTACTGTTACTCTAGGGAATGTAACTGGAAGAGTGGTAATCCCCAATGGAGTTCTGTTAGACTTATCTGCAGTAGACAATTCCACAAATTCAGAAGGACTAAAATTGCCTCAATCTAACAATAATTCTAATGCAACGGCAGAAGGTCAAATAAGTTGGGATTCTGATAACGATATTCTCGCTGTTGGAACAGGTTCACGTGCTAAAAATATAGGAATTCCTAATAACATGCAAGGTTTCACTGCTTCAAATGCAGCCTGGTCAGTTCCATCAGGTGTTACAAGAATTTGGGTGAAAGTTTGGGGTGCAGGAGGTGGTGGTGGAAGTGCGCGAAACGCAGGAACTGACGAGAGTGGTGGCGGTGGCGGTGGCGGTGGTTACTGTGAAGCTTTTTTGGATGTAGGTGGGATTGCAGCACTTAATATTACAATTGGTGCTGGTGGAGCCGGTGGTATCGCAGATAATAATGATGGGACACTTGGTGGTGCAACAACAGTAGTAGCTGGAGTAATTACATTAACTGCAAACGGAGGAAGTCCTGGAGATTCTGATACACAGGGTTATGCTAGTGGTGGTACTGCAAGCGGTGGAGCCATTAATATAACTGGAGGGGAAGGTGGTAGTGGAGCCGTTTCCGATCATGCTAGCGGAGCTGACGGAGGAGGATCTCCTTTTGGTGGAGCCGGAGGAGATGGAGGAAAAGGTATACAAAGTGTTGATCGCGATGGAGCTTCAGGAACCTTTCCTGGTGGCGGAGGCGGAGGCGGAGGGGTTACCACTGGTGACGGTGGAAATGGAGCTTCAGGATATGTAATTATTTATTGGTAGGAAACTTATAAAAAAAGTTCAAAAGGATAAAGTAAATCATGACGACACACGACACGAAGCTCAGGGCAAAGAAGCGAAGGAATGTATTATGTATTATAGACGATAGATGATGTAAAATGTAAGAAAGATTGTGGAGTTTGAGAAAGATTGCTTCGCTTCGCTCGCAATGACAGTGGAATTATGAGGATTTTGACAAAACGATAAACGATAAACCGGAAACACGATACAATTAACGCAAAACAAAATATCAAATAATTAACATATTATGAAAAACTTCAACACCCTCAAAATCATCCTTTTCAGTAGCATGATTCTGCTATTCACCGTCAGCATTCATGCCCAGCAGCAGATCGCTAAACCGGCAACCCCTGCTCCGGCAACTGTGAAACTATTAACACAGGCTGATACTCTGCAATATACGCTTGGAGCATTTATCGGACAATGGATGGTCAGAAACAGCTTCAATGTCACAAACCCGACTCTCTTTAAAAGAGGAATGGATGATGTGCTGACTAATAAAAAGCTTGCAGTGACTGATTCAACAATTGCACCTATTGTATCAGCTTACCAGATGGCAACCCAGAACGCAAGAAGCCGACTGATGGAGGATCAGCTTTTTGCTGCTCTTAAGGGGAAACCGGGTGTTGGTGCTTTGCCAAGCGGGGTGCATTATATCGTTGTTAAAATCGGTACCGGACCGCGTCCAACTGTCGCCGACTCGGTCGAACTTAATGCTATTGGCATATTCCCCGACGGAACTGTGTTTGAAGATACTTTCCAGAAGAAAAAGACTATTAAAACTATGACAAGCAGCCTTATCCCCGGATTGAATGAGACATTGCAGCTTATGCCAGAGGGATCAGTATGGAGAATATTTATTCCATCAGCTCTGGCTTATGGACCATCAGGATTATCAAACGTAATCCCGCCTAACAGTGCGCTGGTGTTCGATATTACACTGATGGCTGTTAAACCGGTGAAGAAATAAAGAGGGGGAGAGGAGGATGATGCAGCATTACGGGAACATAGAGCCGGAAGCCGCAAGTCGCGAGCCCTGAAGATGAGATGAAGAGATGTATTATGTATAATTGATGATAGAAGATGTAAGATAGCAAATGAGATTGAGAAGCAACAGGATATCGCAAATGTGTAACACAAGGAACAGCTCTTTGATTATGAGAGCTTTGCTTCTTTGTGTTGCTATGCTGATATTTGTTGCTGAGGGTATTGAAGCCCAGGTCATAAGTAATACAGGTTCTGTAATATCTGTTGCAGGTGCTGTTGTTGATAGTAAAGACATCGAAAATAATGCCGGAACGGTAGGGAACAACGGTACAATTAATCTTAAAGGCTACCTGCTTAACTACGGATCAGTTAACGGTAGCGGTTTATATAATCTGAAAGGGGACTGGAACGATTACGGCTCATTTAATGCAGGGAACTCAACAGTTACTTTACATGGAACTTCAAACCAGACAATAAGAACCAATTCTATCGGAGAGTCATTTTGGAATCTCACAATCAATAATTCAGGTTCCGTTATAACTCAGATTTCATTGCCTGGTGGACTGCTGGGTGTTCAGAAGGATCTTACTTTAACGGCTGGAACTCTAACTCTTGATCCAACTACATCTTATCTGAATATCGGTGGTAAAGCAAATGTAAACGGAATAATAAATTATAACGGAAGCACTATTCAGACAACAAATGTCGGGGATGACTTTACCGGATCGGGGACATTCAATATGGGAACCAATAACCTTCCTCATAATCTTAATCTTTCAGGAGCCCTCAACTCCATTGGTACATTCATACCGGGAACAGGTTCGAGTACAGTCAACTATAATGGAACTGTTCCGACTCAGACAGTTTTCGCTCACGCCGGATACAGAAACTTAATAATTTCAAATTCAGGTGTTAAGATCCTTCAGGGAAACTCTGCAGTAGGAATTAACCTGACAATCAGCGGGGGCACTTTTGATCTTGGAACATCTGCTTCAACTCTGACTGTAGCAGGCAATACTGCTATAACTGGGGCAATGAGTTTCAACACCGGACCTGCTAAAACGGTAACCCTTAATGGCAATCTGAGCGGTGCAGGAGCAATTAATATGAATGGCAATTCACATGCTCATCTTCTCAATCTGAATGGCTCAACAAACAATATCGGATCATATACTTCTGCAGGCAGTGAGAGTACAGTGAAATATACCAGACCGGGAGATCAGACTGTTTTTACATCTGAAAATTACAGGAATCTTTCAATTACTGGCAGCGGTGTTAAAACACTTAATGCCGATATTTCAGCTTCAGGAATACTTACGATGTCCTCAGGAGATATCAACTCAAATGGAAATACTCTTAAGTTAACCAATTCAGCTATTTCAGCAATAAACCGTACTGCCGGAAAAGTGATTGGTAAACTTCAGAGGGCAGTTGCAGTAACAGGATCTGAATATCTTTATCCGCTGGGATCAACTGTGAATTACAATCCAATGAAAATTGCATTTCAGTCACTGGTTGCAGGTGCACTGACTGCGCAATTCCAAACAGGTTACATTGGATCGGCAGGCTTACCTCTATATGATGACGGTGTTGAAGGAAATGAAATATATGATACTTATACTACAGGATATTGGACCTTATCTGCAGTAGGCCCAATGACAACAGGCAGCTATTCAGTTAACCTCAATCATACAGGTTTCAGTATTGATCAGTCTGCAAGTATTATCAAAGAGAACAAATGGCGGTGATCTTGAGCTCGATGGGACCCATGCAGGCATTTCAGGCACTGAAATTGCAAGAACAATTCTTGTAAACGGGATCTCCGCAACAACCACTGATCTTGCTATAGGAAAAGGCAGGCCAAGGATAACAAACCAACCGGATAATATTGATATTTGTGAATTGTCAAACGCATTCTTCGAGGTCACAGCCCGCGGCCGCGGGACACTCACCTACCAGTGGCAGGTTAATCAGGGATCAGGCTGGAGCAATGTTACGAACACAGGTGTTTATTCCGGAGCCACAACTAATTACCTTACGCTGACCACTGCACCATATTCAATGAATGGTTACCAGTATCGTACAATAATAACCGATGCACAGGGTAATTCTAATATAACCAATACAGTATTATTAACTGTAAATCTGATTCCAACTGCAGTACCCACTCCCGCATCTCAGAATGAGTGTCCGGGTGTTGCGTTTACAACAATTTTGCTTACATCTTATTCACCGACTACAGGGGGCACGGTTCCCGGGACGACTTTTGCATGGAAACGCACTAATCCGGCTGGTATTACGACTACAATGCCAAGAACTGACCTTATTGTTGTAGGGAATCAGATTGCAGGAACTTTTACCAATACAACGAATGCACCTATTACTGTCAGATTTTCGATTGTTCCTAAAGGTCCTACTACAACATTCTGTGTTGGGGATTCAATTTATGCTTATGTAACGGTTAATCCTATACCAAGAGTATTTGGGACACCTCAGAACAGCACGCAGTGCGACAGTATGACCACCAGCATTAACTTGTCAAGTCCGAGCACATTTACAAGCGGTCTCGTAACATTCAGGTATACAGTAACAACTACCGGTTCAGTATCGGGTTATGTTACACCGACAACTGGCATGCCGAACGGACATACAATTGCCGATAAGCTTATTAACCTTACAGATGTCTACCAGATTGTTACTTACAGAGTTATTCCTGTTAGCCCGGTTGGCTGTGCTGAAGGACCATCCCAGGAAATTAAGGTTACAGTCAATCCGACTCCCCGGGTAATTCCTGTAAACATTAAACCGGATATCTGTCCTGCCGGAGCCAGTCCGACTAATACACAGATTGTACTGACATCGCCGACTGTAATGACCTCAGGTGTCATGAGATTTGATTATACAATTACTAAAACCGATGGTTTTGTACTTGGTAACACTGCACCTGAAACAGACAGAATACCTGGTTATACTCTGTCTTTTGGTTACCAGAATAATTCAGATACAATTAAATCTGTTTACTATCATATAACACCAAAGGTCGATAATGCTATATGTGTCCCGGGCCCAAAGGTTATAAGTGAAGTTAAAGTACATGCAAGACCATTACAAAATCTAATTATTACAGTTCCTTTAACATGTGAAGGAGGATCCGATGCTTCTCTTAGGGCTGTAACTGCAAAAGGGGCAGGACTCTATTATTATGACTGGATCAGAACTTCTGTCGATCAGGTACATGGATACAGCATTCCGGATCTGACTAACCGGAGAGGAGGAAGATGGGATGTTACTGTTACTGATAATTTGAACTGTAAAAACTCAAGTTTCATTTTCGTGGAAGGTGCTTTCCTTGATTCCTACCTGTATGTAGTTGATACTACAGGCTTTGGCACTACCTGTCCGGGTTCGAATGATGGTCAGATCTGGATTAAGGAGAAGATATCTTCAACCGGTGTTGCGCCTTTTAAATATTGGATCGTCAGAGATGGTCAGGATTCTACAACAGCTGTTAAGGGTACATTGCCTGCAACAGAGATCCTTCAGAAACATTATAACCTTTTGCCGGGGAATTACAGGCTATTCCTTAAAGATGCTAACGGATGCTATGATCAGACCTTCCCGGAAGCAACTATCTCTGAACCAGAAATCATAACAGTTGAGTTTGGAAAAAGTATCTACCCCGGTGGATTCAATATTTCCTGCAAAGGTTATAATAATGGCTCCGTATGGGTTGACTCAATTTACGGAGGGAACAAAGGATATAGATATAAATGGACTACATCTACCGGAACTATTATTGGAATTGACACTCTTAACCGGCTCGATAATATTACAGCAGGTATATATTATCTTACAACTACTGACAGGAAAGGATGTTCGAATATTCATACGGTAACAATTACTCAACCCGATGGAATGGAGCTTGCTTCAAGTGTGCTTTCACACAGTGCTGATGGAAACTTCAATATTTCATGCGATGGAGGCAATGACGGAAGTATTGTTATGAATATTACAGGAGGATCGGGTTCTTATCTCTATTCATGGACCAGCCCGAACGGGTTCACAGCATCAACAAGAGATATTTCGGGATTAAAAGCAGGTGTTTATACATGCGTTGTACGTGATGTGAATGGATGTATTCTTACCCAACTTCCTCCAAAGAATCCTAATCCTCAATTTACTCTTACCGATCCGGATCCACTTGATATAACTCTGACAGGTTCAACTTCCAGTGATGGCGGCTATAACATAAATTGTAACGGAGGAACCGGATCAGTAACAACAACAGTTACCGGAGGAAGTACAGGTAATTACACTTATACCTGGAGTACCTCAAATGGTTCAGGTATTGTGCAGGGTCAGAAAGACCAGCCGGCACTTACAGCAGGTAAATATTATCTTGATGTTAAAGATCTGAATAATTGCATTTTACGTGATAGTGTTACACTTACTGAGCCTCCTGTATTTGGAATACAACTTACAGCAACAAATATAACATGTGCTGCCCCAGGTTTTAATAATGGTTCAGTTAACCTCACAGTTACAGGTGGAGCAGGAGCTTATTCATACACATGGTCTAATGGCGCTACAACTGAAGATATTTCGGGTCTTACTCAGGGCAGCTACCAGGTAACTGTTACCTATAATAATACCTGTTCAAAGACTGACGCAGTGCAGATTAACCTGCCTCCGCCACTTACTTACACGAAGGAATTTGCCGATTACAATGGTTATAATGTGAGCTGTTTCGGACTCTCTGATGGTGCAATAAATATCACACCTTCGACAGGTCTGGCTCCGTTCACATATACCTGGACCGGTCCTGATGGGTTCACATCATCATCAAATCAGATTTCAGGTTTGAAAGCCGGTTCATATACGCTTACTATAACTGACAGCAATTATTGTACTGCTACAGAAGTGATCGTGTTAACTCAGCCCGGACAGCTTGGAATGACGATTAATCTCTCTGCCAGTATTGCAGGCGGATTCAACATTAACTGTGCCGGAGACAGTACAGGTACTATTGGTATTGAGCCGCTTAATCAGGTGAAATCTGTTCAGTATATATGGTCCGATGGTGTGATAGGTAAATCGAGAACCGGGCTGCCTGCAGGTGTCTATACAGTGATAATTACTGATGAAAACAACTGCCATGCTACTTCGGCTATAACACTTACTCAGCCCGATTCAATTAAGCTTAACTATACGGTTAAACAACCATTCTGTCCAGATATGCCCGATGGTGAAATAAGGCTTAATGTAACAGGAGGCTTCAGAGGTGCAGATTATATCTACAAGTGGTCAGATAATTCATCAGGCAGAAATGTTTCAAATATTCTGAGGGGATTCTATAAAATGACGGTTACTGATATGAACGGTTGTCAGGTCAGAGACTCAGTGATTCTTGAACCGATGAATGAAACATGTCTTATAATTCCTAATGCGATCTCTCCTAATGATGATCTTATTAATGATGAGTGGAATATCGGAATGAAAGAGTTATATCCGCAGATGGAAATCAGGGTGTTCAACAGATGGGGAGAAACAGTATGGCGTTCTGAAAAAGGTTATCCGAAACCATGGGATGGAAAGAGTAATGGAAACCATCTGCCTGTGGATTCATACCATTATATAATTAACCTGCATAACGGGTCGAAACCGATCGTGGGTAACATTACAATTGTGAGGTAAAATTTCATATTTTTAGGGACTTGTGAGAAGACTCATTTTCATATTAACAATTATTCTGCTGACTGGCAATCTCGCATTCGGTCAGCAGCTTCCATTATACAGTCAGTACCTGTATAACAAGTTCCTTATAAATCCCTCTGTTGCCGGAAGTGATGGTTATACAAGTGTGAGTCTTACCGCAAGAGAGCAGTGGGTAGGATATTATGGTGCCCCAAGGACCTTCTCATTCAGTGTGCAGACAAGGATGCTCAAGAAGAGCTTTATAATGAAGCAGACACGTGTAAAAAAGAGTGTTTACAGACCAAAAACAGATGGTAAGGTTGGATTGGGAGGATATGTATTCAGCGATAAAAACGGACTTGTCTCCAGAACAGGTTTTCAGCTTTCTTACGCCTATCATATGTGGATAGAGAATGAAACCCAGCTATCTCTCGGACTGGCACTTACAGGCTATCATTACAAGATTAATGAAAAGGAAATCAATTTCGAAGATCCCAACGAACCGCTGCTTAACAGTAACCTTCGTCGTGGTATGTTTGTCCCGGATGCCACATTCGGGCTTCATCTCCTGAATGCTAAATACAGCCTGGGGTTTTCGGCTGATCAGCTTCTGGAAGCCTCAGCAAAACTGGGATCAGATGCCTATCAGAACTTTAAGATGAGCAGACAGTACTACCTATTCGGGTCATACGATTTTGAAAGGGGTTCAAATGCTGTTATTCAGCCCTCTTTTATGCTGATGATGTCGCAACAGCTTAAACCGCAGGCAGATCTTGGTGTAACATATATTTATCAGGAGGATTTCTGGGCCGGACTGGCTTACAGAACCAGCGGGGCACTGATAGCAAATATCGGGGTGAAGTATGAAAATATCTTTATAGGATATGCTTTTGATTTTACAATGCAGGAGATCCAGCGTATAACTTATGGAACTCATGAGATAACCTTCGCTCTGAAGTTCGGCGATAATACCCGCCGGTACCGCTGGCTCGACCGATACTAATCTGTTTTTTCTTCTTCTTCTCTGTGGCTCTCTGTGTCTTCTCAGTGGCTCTCTGTGTCAGTTCTTTTTGTTACACAGAGTTACACAGAGGAGGCACAGAGGTTCACAGAGAAAACTATTTTTTGAGAATGTAGATTACAGAGCTGCTTTTCTCCTTATTGAAAAGAGTTTGGATTGCATAGAACTTGGCTCTGACCATACCTTTAATGAAGGACAGAGATGATTTTTTATACTTTTCACTGAGAGCTGAGATATAGAAAACATCGAGAGGGAGGCTCCTTAACTCTTGTAGTTTGAATCCTGCTTTTTCTGCGAAGAGCCTGAATGTTGCAGGATTAAAATGCCATAAATGCCTTGGCACATCATATGCAGCCCAAAATTCCTTATAGTGTGCTGCATCCGGAGAGCCGCTGTTAGGCAAAGCTATTAAACATACACCTCCGGGTTTCAAAATACGATGAATATCAGCGGCATATTTAAAAGGATTATGGAAATGTTCAAGTACATGCCATAGTGTTATACAATCGAAGCTTTCTGTCTTTATTGAGGCTATCTGATCGGGACTAATAACATCCAATCCAAAATGAGACTGTGAGAATTCCCTTGCCTTATCGTTTATTTCTATTCCCCTTACCTGCCAGCCACTTTGTTTCATGATGTCAGCAAAATGACCTGTACCGCTTCCTATATCGAGCAAATGGCCTGTTTTCAGTCCTGATGTCTTCTGAACAATGGCAAGCTTCCTTCGCAGCATATATTTTCTGGCAATCTGATAAAGGTTATTTACAAAACCTTTTGAGGTGTTGCTGTGCGAAACATATTCTTCAGATTCATAGTACCTGCCTATCTCTTTTTCATCAGGTGAATCCTGGGTAAACCGGAATCCGCAATCGCTGCACTGAGCTATCTGAAATACCTCCCTGCTGATAAAATGATCAGTACAACTGAATTTTAAAGTAACCTTTCCGGACAGGCAGAGCGGACAGGTCTCATGGTGTATCATTTATTCAGTTTTGGATTTGATTAATAATCTGCTGCCAAAATATCCTGCAATTATAAGGATAAGCAGAATGGAACTTGCCATTGAGACCTTATTACCTGTTATATAAGATGAAGGCCTGAATGAAAATTTAATTTCATGGTTTCCTGCAGGGACTACCATTCCTCTTAATACATAGTTGGTACGAAAATAACTGGTCTCTTTCCCGTCAATGTAACTTTTCCATCCGGCTGGATAATAAATCTCTGAGAAGACAACAAGCTTCTCATCGCCTGCAGAATATTTGTAGACAAGTTCATCAGGCTGGTAGCTTACAAGTTCAATTCTATCACTCTCCTGCACCGGATATGATTGTTTTGAGATCTGATTACGGAAAGAAGCATCAATAATCGCCTCCGCTGACGGATTGAAACGGTTTATTGAGGAAATTTCCATATTGGCATTTTCAACAATAACCGGTTTTTCTGCAAACCAGGCATTCCCAAGCGCAAATTTATTAACCATTGGGGGAGCCTCCGGACTGTAAATTAAGTACTTTGTATTAAGCATGTTCAAAGCGGAAGTGTTTGCAAAAGCCCTCTCAATATCCTCTGCAGACTGAGCATTGCTGAACGCTGTCTGCATCATTTCAAGATTCCTTATAACAGCAGTATCAATAAGCTCCTGATATCTTTTCAGTTTAGCTCCGTGATAACCACCAATAGACTTATGAAAATACGATGTGGGAGAATTATCGTTAAATGTCGACACTGTCATATTAAGCACCCTGAAGATTGACTTATCCTGAAGTATAGCATTATCAGCGGCAGTCGGTGTAAATACTTTTTTAAGAGCAATTGGTTTTACAAATCTGTCAGCATTGAGATACCTCTTATCTACCGTCCAGAGATCGAATACTATCAGTAGTGTCAGAACCAGTATTGCCTGACCTTTACGTATTTTTTCAAAAACGAATCCCAGTATTACACCTCCTGAAAGCAGAATAAAAACAAGCGATCTGAAGGCATCACTCCGGAGCAGGTCTTTTCTTGAAGTTACCAGAGCATCTTTAATCCATGCAGGCAAAGCTACCTGGGTTTCATACTCACTGAGAAATGATCCGGCAATGCCTGGTATTAACAGTACAAGAACCAGGAAGCCACCGGTTATTCCGCCTGCTATCTTCAACCCTTTAAGGATCTCTTTCCTTGTGATTGTTCCGTTGAAAATATCCCTCAAAGCCAGTATTCCCAGGAGCGGCATACAGAATTCAGCTATACTAAGTATCATAGTGACAGCCCTGAACTTATTGTAGCCCGGGAAAAAATCGATGAAAAGGTTTGATAACGGCATGAAGTTCTTTCCCCATGCAAGCATAATTGAGAGAATTGTAGCTGCCACTAACCACCATTTTTCAACTCCCTTAACAAGAAACAACCCAAGTACAAACAGGAAAAAAACAATTGCTCCCACATAATGCGGGCCATCTGTACCTAATTCCTGAGCACCCCAATATTTGCGGAACTGGTCTGCGGCTTCAACCTTATCGTTCCGCCTCAATACTTTAACAAGTTCGGAATCTTTATCGAAAGGTTTGCTTGATCCTCCTTTATAGTCTGGAATAAGCATGTTGAATGTTTCATCTACGCCATAACTCCATTGGAGTATATAATCTTTGTCCAGTCCGGAGGTGAGGTTCTTATTGTCCAGAATTAGATCAGATTTACCCCTGCTGGAGTACTTGCCGTATTCGTAAGTAGTATAAAGACTTGCAAAGTTTATTCCGAGTGCAATAAGAAACGGGAGTATCAGGATGACAGATGTTTTAAGGAATTTAATAACTGTTTTGTTTTTATATGAATAGATAAATTCCACAATTCCGAAAACGAGCAGGCAGAGCATTGCGTAATAAGTTATCTGCACATGGTTTGCCTGAATCTCCAGAGCCAGGACAACCGCAGTTAAGAGGGCCCCTTTTATTGCATCACGACGATAAGCGTAATAGATTCCGCCAATAAATGGCGGCATATATGCCAATGCTATTGCCTGGGTGTTATGTCCGGCCCCCAGGACCTGAAAGAAGAAAGACGTGAATCCATATGCCAGAGCTCCGGTGATAGCAAGCCATGGACTGACCCCGAAGAGGATCAGCATAATATAGAATCCGAGCATTGAGAGAAACAAAACAGAAACAGGCATGCCATAAGTTCTCAGTATGGTGTCAACTTTTTTTATAAGGTTTCCGGGATATAATGTGGAAATCAGATATGCAGGCATACCGCTGAAAATGGAGTTGGTCCATAAGGGCTCTTTGCCAAACTTATCGCGATAATCCTGAATCTCTTTCGAATTTATTTTCGAAACGGTCGAATCGTTTCCTCTGAATACTTTACCCTCAAGCACAGGGTAGAAATATGCGAAAGACATCACTGTAAAAAGTACTACAGCTATCAGATGTGGCAGGTAGGGTTGGAGTTTGGACTTAAGTTGCATCGCGATATTCTTTTATAAAGTTGAGAAACAAAAATATACATTTTAAATTTCGTCTGTAATTCCTTTCAAAGATTTGAGATTTGTACTGAAGTTTTTCAGTTTACTCCATTTTGTAATAAAGCCCCTTATAGCCTGCAGCTCAACAGGTTCGTAAAAGCCAAACAGATATAAGATAAATGGGAAGCTAATTACAACTCCGGTTTTTATAATAAGTCTTGGAATCAAATCAATTCCATTCAGTAGCAATGCTGAAAATGATAAAGCGGCTCCGACAATAAGAACTAGAAATACTTTCCGTAGTTCATAAGGGACGTAATAAACCCTCTGGGAGAAATAGTAACAGGCAAACCAGTATACAAACTGTGACAGCAGGTAAGCTATTGCTGCTCCGGTAATGTCCCAGACCGGGATTAGCAGAATATTTATTCCTAGTCCGAAAACAGTAACACCTGCAACGATAATCCCGATAATATTTGTCTTTTTGGCAATGTGCAATCCATATACTGTAATCTCCTTCATATTCATAAAAAGCATTGCCAACGCCAGAACAGGTACTACAACAACAGCTTCCATATATTCAGCTGCTCCGGTTAATATTTTAATCAGTTCATATGAAAACAATGAGACAGGGATAATCGCAAACATCACAATAAATGATGAATAGAGAAGCGCTTTTGAGTAGAACCTTTTATTGTCAGGCGAATCAATTCTTTTAATCATCATTGGTCCCAGGGCCAGCTTAATTGAATCAACAATTACGAGTTTCAGTACGCTTGCAATCTTAAAGGCAAGAGTGTAGAGAGCTACCGATTTTAGTACAGCCATCGATTGAAGTGAGAACTTGTCGATAACAGATAATGCTGCTGCTGAAATATTTGCAAGAAGAAGAGGGAAGCCATATACACTCATTGAACTGAAAATTGTTCTGTCAAAAAATGGTGTGATGTTTTTGAAAGTATACCCGGTAAGTGTTAAAACAATAACAGCATTTCCGATTACCTGGGCGAGAAAAATACCCTCTATTCCCATCCTTTTTACAAGCACAAAGTAGAGGGTAAGTGATAAGACAATCAGTAACTTGAACAGATTTGTGACCGAATAGAGTAATGATCTGGTCTGCAGCCTCATCAGTGTGTTGATGATATTGTTTACAGACTGAATTGATGAAGCAAGTATAACAAGTATAATTGCTTTTCCCCAGTTTGTATGTGAAAAAATAAGTTGCGAAACAGAACCTGAGAGCGGAATAAGCACAATACAGAAAGCCAGAGAAACAATTATTTGTGTGGAAAGTGACATAAAAAAGATCCCCTTCTGATTCCCGCGGTGATCTTTATCCCAGAACCATCTTGTCAGACTCTGAGGCAGGGCGGAAGCCATAACTGCGGTCAGGACAAGTCCGCAGGCCTCAAGTATCGCATATGCCCCGAATTCATCAACCAGAAAGTATTCTTTATTGGTATAGATTGGGATAAGAATCAGCCCGACAATCTTAACGGCTACATTGCCAAGGCCATAAATGACACTCTCCTTTAACGATATTTTAATAGATTTTAGCATTCTTTTTCCAGGCAGAATATTTTCTTAATTAATTCTTCCGGAGATAATTATAGTATTAAAATAATAAAAAGGATATTTTGCTTTTATTCCAACCCATTGCTTTACTTTTCTAATAATCAGCTCCGGAACAGACAGACTCACAAGGTTGGCATATGATATTTTTTCAGGGATGTATCCTGCCGAAGCAACAACTTTTGAAATCGTATACGGAGTGAACCAGAACCGGTGGTCAGAATTAATTACCTCCTTATAATTCAGCATATTCCTGAATTGTCTTCTGTTATAAATACCCGGCACAGTAATGATGAATCTTTTTACATTATCTCCGTATTTTTCCCTGAAACTACTCAGAAAGTGAACAGGATTATCGAGATGTTCAATCAGTTCTCCAAAGACAGCATAATCCCACTTATCTGATTTAATGTCATCAAAATGATCAGATGTAATATCTCCCTGGTACACATTCTTATAACCCAGTTCATTTTTAATATAGTCAATGCTCTCTTTATCTATATCGATCCCGATGCACTTTTCTGAATTGTCTGTTAGCAATTTATGAAGCCAGGTGTTGGTTTTGATTTTTTCATTAATAACCTGAATATGATCTGAACAGCCGATGTGAATTACCCTGGATCCCTTTGTCAAATCAGTAATAAATGCTTCACGGGATATATTGACATGCTTCGACTTACTCAGACTAATGGTCAGGCTGGTCTGAAAAGTATCGCCCTTCAGGAATTTTAATACTTCAGAATCTATTTTCATACAATATTTATTGCAATAAATGCTTTGATGAAGCGAAGATACTATTTAGCTGCATTATAAAATCTTCATAATTAGATGATGCGTTGAAATTCATATTCCAGTTATGGAACGCGTTCACTCTTATTTTATTCTCCTCATCTGCCGGCAATCCGGAATACTTCTCAATCAGTTTTGCCAGATCTGAAGGACTGAAGCCGACCGGAAGGAGCGATCCGGTGCCCTCTCTGACAAGTTCCCTCACTCCGCCGGTATCAGTTGCAATTACAGGTATTCCAAAACTTTGTGCCTCCATTATACTTACCGGCACCCCCTCGGTATAACTGGTATTTATAAAGAGATCAACCCGGTTTAATGAATAGAATTTCAGAAGTTCATTATTCGGATAATGTCCCATGAAGTTATAAGTAATATTTTTTAACGGCGCCAGCTTCTTTTTAGCTATATCTTCCAACTCACTCTTCAGCAATCCATCACCGAAATGGTACCACAAAATCTCTCTTTGAGACCTTACAAGTTCGAGTGATTCGATAATCAGGTTTATTCTTTTCAGGGCAACAATATTCGAACAGGAAACTATTATGTACTTGTCGGATCTGACAGGTTCCTTTGCTTCAATATAAGCTCTCTCAATTCCAAGATAAGACAAAAGAAACCTGCGGGTATCAATTCCTGTTTTCTCACGGAAATATTGTCGTCCGTCGTTTGAAATAAAAAATATTGCATCCAGTTTGATACCGCAGTATTTTAAAAGAGGAAGATAACCTTCAGTTGTTTTTTCCTCATAAATATCGCTGCCATGGCCACGTGCAATTCTGATGCTGTTTTTGTAGTCCAGCATTGATATTGCGTGGGCTCCGGTCTTAAGCCAGTATGAGTAAAAAGTGATTGATTCATTAATTTTTTCTTTCCGGAGTACCTTTGTTATATGCTCCTTTAGCTGAACAGCTTTTATCACTTTCCTGAAGAGAAATGAAAATTTCCTGATTGTCAGTGTGTCTTTAATTCCCAGCCTGAATTCGATTTCTGCCTTTAATATTTCTGCAATCGTTGAGGCATTGATAAAGAACAAAAAAGGAAGAATGAGAAATCCTTTAAATGATGTGGCTGAATTATATCTATATATGGTCACATTCTCAGGAGTCTCCCTGGTTTTTTCCCCGTTAATATCCTGTGCGATAATTATAATCTTTTCAAAATTCCGGCTGAGGTGTTTTATTTCCTGCTCAATGAATGATTCGCCTGTTCCGAACGGATAATGAGATGTTATTAAAACCAGGCTCTTCATTTTATATGGTTCTTATTCAGATTACTGTTAAAGTTATAATATTTGCCTGTAAGCATCAACCAGTCTTTGCCTGTCTATACTCCAGTTATACTTCTCCAGTACAGCACTTCTTCCGTTACCCTTCAAATCATTCAGCAGAGATTTGTCGTTATTTAATTTTTCAATCAGCGAAGCAAGATCCTCTGCTGAGTCATGCCTGTAAATGAAACCGGTTTTTGTTTCATTAATTATTCTTTTCAGGGAAGTACAATTTGAAGATATTATTGGCTTATCGAGGTACATGTACTGATAAAGCTTATTCGGGCTTGATGCATCGTTATTGTCTGTTCTCACATGTGGGATTATAGCAGCGTCTGCATCTGCAAGAATATTCAGCAATTCATTGAACGGCTTCTGTCCGTGAAATCTGACACTGGAACTGATCCCGAGATTCTCAGATTGCTCTTCAAGAGATTTTCTGTAGCTGCCGTCACCAACTATCCATAACCTGACATCAATGTTTTTGCTGATCAGTATTTTCAATGCATTCAGAACAACCTGCAATCCCCTGTGCCTGTTTATTGCTCCTCCGTAAAAGATCACAAATGAATCATCATTTCGGGTTTTGGTATTAATAGAGAGGTTCTCAAAATTTATTGTATTTGAGACCATGCTTACTTTTACCGGATCAATACCCAGATTAATAATTCTGTCGCGGGCTTCTTCAATAATTGTGATTACGAGGTCAGCTTCCGGAAGCATATTTTTCTCGTAATTAATCCATAACCTGTTTGATGAAAGCATTCTGCCCAATAAAGTCTGAGTGTGTGCTGCAGTTTTTATCAGAGCAGGCCAGTTTTCGTGAAGATCAATTACAAGACGGGTATTGAATTTCTTTTTGATTTCGACCCCGATTATGCTGAGAGGCAGGTCGTGGATATGAATTACATCGAACTTTTCAGTTTGAAAGAGTCCGGAAATAAACTCTCTCCAGAAATTAAAATAGAAAGGAAATTTCAGACACCCTACGCTACTCTTGTATATAAACGGAGTAATCTTTTTCCTGTGAATTATCGCTTTCCCATAAGTATCTTTTTCCTGACGGTTTTTGCGGGTGGAGCAAGCCAGATGGACTTCATGACCTGCTTCTGTAAGAGCAAGTATTTCATTCTCAACTCTTACATCGGGAGGAAATTCCGACTCGAGCACCATCAGGATTTTCATCTCACATTTTATTAAGTGATTCGACAATTTTTTGTGTAAGGCTGATCCTTGAGAAATCGTTAACAGCTGATTTGTCCGATTGTCCGGAATATGAATCTGTGTTTTTCATAAACGCGGATATTTCATCAGATTCATCATAACCACAGGTAATACCTGATTTGCATTTTTCTATTATCCGGGCAGCATCCCCATCCCCGGGACCAACACAAAGGATCGGTTTCCCCGAGGCAAGGTATTCAAAAAGTTTTCCTGTAATTATGCTTCTGTTACTGCTGTGCAATGGAATTATTAACAGGAGAACCGAGGAGTTCATCATATAATTTACAGCTTCATTATGTTCAACATAAGGTATAAATTCAAGTGATGAATCAGCTATCCCTGACAGAATAATGTTTTTTGATTTATCCGGAACAGTTCCGACAAAGCGAAGCAGAAAATCGTTTCCTTCGGATTTGAATTTCTTCAGAGCATTTACTATTCCACCGAGGGGATAAATATCTGAAAGAGTTCCCACATAAGTTATTGTAAAACGGGCCGGGTTAACAGGCCTGACATCTTTGAAATCCGAATCATCATACCCGTTGGAAATAACATCAGTCTTGTTTTCTATTCCCTTAACTTTCAGTGAAAAAGACTCCTTCAAAGAATTTCCCACGGTTAGTATGCGGTCTGCATTTTTCAGTACTCTCTTTTCGTATCCGGAGTCAAGAATTTTAGATAAAAAAGTAGGATAGAACTGTTTGTAATAGTAGATTTCAGTCCATGGATCGCGCAGATCAGCAATCCATTTTATTTCCGGAAACCGTTTCTTAAGTTTCAATCCAATGAGTTGTGTGGAATGAGGCGGACTTGTTGTGATAATATGTTTAATGTTCTCGTTCTGAATCAGTTCACAGGCTTTTTTAAATGCAAATTTATTCCAGCCCTTACGTGGATCGGGAATAAAAAAATTACCTCTGATAAATCTCAGCAATTTCCCTTTAAGTGTATTATCTACACTATTTGCGAATCCTGCTGTCGGGATCCTGGATTTATCCTTTTTATAGATGCTGAAATAGTCGGTTGCAGGAGTCTTAAAAACTCTTGTGGCAGCAGTAAGTTCTGATGACAGGGAATTGTCAGTAACCGGGTAAGCAGCATACTCAGGGTCGACAGTAAGTATAATTGGTTCCCACCCGAATTCAGGAAGATATTTCGAGAATTTGAGCCATCGCTGTACTCCGGCTCCCCCGCTTGGTGGCCAGTAATACGTGATTATGAGAACCTTGTTCATCTTAAAGCTTCTTAAGTAAGCTTTGGATTGAGACTTTTTCTTTAATGATTTCTGTCAATTTCCCGATACTGATTCTCTCCTGTTCCATGGAATCACGGTACCTGATAGTTACGCTCTGATCTTCAAGTGTCTGATGATCAATTGTAATACAATATGGTGTGCCAATTGCATCCTGTCGTCTGTAACGGCGGCCGATTGAGTCTTTGTCGTCGTACTGGCAGTTGAAATCGAATTTCAGATCGTGCACTATTTTTTCAGCGATTTCCGGCAGACCATCCTTTTTAACAAGCGGCATCACAGCAAGTTTAACAGGTGCAAGGAATGAAGGAAGCCTTAGAACAACCCTGGTATCTGTAGTACCATCCTCTTTTTTGAGCTCCTCTTCGAGATAAGCTGCAGAGATGACCTGGAGGAACATCCTGTCTACACCAATTGATGTTTCAACAACAAACGGTACATAAGATTCGCCTTTTTCAGGATCGAAATACTGCATCTTTTTGCCGCTGTATTCCTGATGTTGTTTCAGGTCGAAGTCGGTTCTGGAATGAATACCTTCAACCTCCTTAAAGCCGAATGGGAATTTATATTCGATATCTGTTGCGGCATTTGCGTAATGGGCAAGTTTAACATGGTCGTGAAAACGGTAATTTTCTGCACCGAAGCCAAGGGCCTGATGCCATTTCATCCTTACCTCTTTCCATTTTTTGAACCATTCCAGCTCTGTTCCGGGCTGCACAAAGAACTGCATCTCCATCTGTTCAAACTCTCTCATTCTGAATATAAACTGACGGGCAACAATCTCATTTCTGAATGCTTTTCCTATCTGGGCTATTCCAAATGGCAGTTTCATCCTTCCGGTCTTCTGAACATTAAGGAAGTTAACGAATATGCCCTGAGCAGTTTCAGGACGGAGGTAGATCTTATTTGCCCCTTCGGAGGTGGAGCCCATTTCGGTTGAGAACATGAGGTTGAACTGCCTTACATCTGTCCAGTTGCGGGTGCCTGAAATAGGACAAACTATCTCATTATCAATGATTATCTGTTTTAACTCAACGAGGTTTGAATCATTCAGAGCTTTTGAAAACCTCTCATTCAGTTCGTCTATTTTAGTCTGATTTGCAAGAACTCTTGGATTTGTTTCCCTGAATTTCTTCTCGTCAAAAGTCTCACCGAATCTTTCTCTGGCCTTTTCTACCTCTTTGGTAATTTTATCATCGATTTTTGCAAGATGCTCCTCAATCAATACATCGGCACGGTATCTTTTCTTAGAATCCTTATTGTCGATAAGCGGATCATTAAATGCATCGACGTGACCTGAAGCCTTCCATATTGTCGGGTGCATGAATATTGCAGAATCGAGTCCTACAACATTGTCGTTAAGCAGGACCATACTGTCCCACCAGTATTTTTTGATATTGTTTTTAAGTTCCACGCCATATTGGCCGTAGTCATAAACAGCACTTAACCCGTCATAGATCTCGCTCGACGGAAAAACATATCCATATTCCTTGCAATGAGCAACCAGTTTCTTAAAAATATCTTCCTGAGCCATAATTGTTATATTTTACTTTAGCGGAAGGCAAAAGTAATTCAAAATCTTCTGTTTTACAACGTGTTTGCCCCCAAACCCCCTGAAGGGGGCTTTAAAACAAATTTCTATTTGTATCTTTAACACTTGTTTTGTATTTGTTACCAATGAAAAAAAGAACAGATTTTCTGGTTATAGGTTCGGGGATTGCAGGACTCACATTTGCTCTTAAGGCAGCAAAATCAGGCAAAGTATCCATTGTTACAAAAAGCAAACTTGAGGATTCAAACACAAGGTATGCCCAGGGCGGAATTGCTGCAGTATTCAGTGAACCGGATAATTTTGAGAAACATATCAAGGATACTCTTATTGCAGGCGATGGTTTTTGCAATGAAGTGGTAGTGAGGATGGTTGTTGAAGAGGCTCCTGAGAGAATTAAAGATCTTATTGCTTTTGGCGTCTCATTCGACAGAAAGGAAGACGGCACTTACGACCTTGCCAAAGAGGGCGGACATACAGAATACAGAATACTTCATCATAAGGATAAAACAGGTGAAGCTATTGAAAAAACACTGGTTGAGCAGGTAAGAAAAAATCCGAATATTGAGATTTACGAAGATCATTTTGCAATTGAGATACTTACACAGCATCATCTGGGTGACGTACTGAAAAAAAATTACCCTGATATCAAGTGTTATGGTGCTTACGTTGCCGACCTTGTTAATCAGAAGGTGATTACATTTCTGTCGAAAGTCACAATAATCGCTACAGGCGGCATGGGTAATGTTTATATGACAACAACAAATCCCGAGATTGCAACTGGTGACGGAGTCGCAATGGTTTACAGGGCAAAAGGAACAATAGAAAATATGGAGTTCGTGCAGTTCCACCCAACATCACTCTGGGATCCCAATAAAAGGCCATCATTTCTTATCACGGAAGCCCTTCGCGGATATGGCGCAGTGCTGAAGAACATGTCTGGTGAAAAATTCATGAAGAGGTACGACAGCCGCGGATCACTTGCGCCGAGGGATATTGTTGCAAGGGCAATTGACAACGAGATGAAGATATGGGGAGATGATCATGTATGGCTCGACTGTACCCATTTAAACAAGGAAGGACTGATAGATCATTTTCCAAACGTATATGAGCATTGTCTCGCCAGAGGAATTGATATAACAAAAGATATGATTCCTGTGGTTCCGGCAGCACACTATTCATGCGGAGGTATAAAAGTTGATCTTGACGGACAAAGCAATATAAGCAGATTATATGCAATCGGGGAAGTATCCTCAACAGGATTGCACGGTGCAAACAGGCTGGCATCAAACTCACTGATTGAGGCTGCTGTTTATTCTCACAGAGCTGCTATTCATGCCGGCACCCGTCTCAAGGAACTTACTTTTGAAGAAAAAATTCCCGACTGGGATTATAAGGGAACGACCCATCTTGAAGAGATGATCCTGGTAACACAGAATTACAAGGAAGTGCAGATGATTATGAGTAATTATGTCGGGATTGTAAGATCTGATCTTCGTCTTGAGAGGGCACTGATCCGTCTGGAAATAATCTATAAGGAAACAGAGAGCTTATATAAAAGATCGCTGATATCCAAGAAGATATGTGAACTGAGGAACCTGATAAATGTTGGCTATCTTATAATTAAAATGGCCAAGAACAGGCAGGAGAGCCGCGGCCTCCATTATTCTATTGACCACCCTAAACGGACAAGCTCCGAATTTTAAGAAACCGAAATATATGAACCATCTTGAATCTGCTTTCAAAGGAAAAAACAGCCTCTGGCGTTATGTTGTTATGATTTTTGCCATTATTGTTGCGTCGAACACAATAGGAGCAGTGCCGTTGCTGATTTCAATGGCGATTAAGTCTGTATCCAATCCCGAGATTTTCGCACAGCTTTCTGCAAATCCAAACGATTACAGTGTTTTGGGACTCGATCAGAACATCCTTCTTATTATGATGCTCTTTCCATTTATTGCAGGTCTGGCAGCGTTTGTCCTGCTGGTTAAGCCATTGAACAACAGGTCGCTGAAGATGACTATCAACGGTACCGGCATGATAAGATGGAACCGTTTCTTTGTTTCAGGAGCTGTATGGCTGGTCATCTCTGCGCTTTATCTGTTTTTCTATATGAAATTTGATCCGTCTAATTTTGAAATAAATAATAAGACGATTTCTCTTCTGACTCTCTCTCTGATTTCAATACTGCTGATACCCTTTCAGGCTGCGTTTGAGGAAGTCCTTTTCAGGGGATATCTCATGCAGGGCCTGAGTGCAATTATTAAATTCAGATGGTTCCCGCTGATAGTCACATCGTTAATGTTTGCCTTGATGCATGGTCTTAATCCTGAGGTAAAAGAATTTGGCTTTCTTACAATGATGCCGCAGTATATTGTGTTCGGACTGATTTTTGGTATTATTACGATAATGGATGACGGAATAGAAGCTGCTATGGGAGCGCATGCAGCAAACAATATCTTCTTGTGCATTATGGTAACAAATAAGGCTTCTGCATTACAGACTCCGGCTCTGTATGAACAGATAAATATTTTCCCGTGGACAGAATTTGTGGGATTGCTGTTAAGTGGAATTGTGTTTATTCTGATCCTGAAATATTTCTTTAAATGGGAAAGTTTTAAACCATTGTGGGGGAAAATAGACGTAATCTGATCTCGTTATAGTGCTGGAGATTCCTCGCTAACACTCGGAATGACAGGGAATTATGGTATAATAAGGGGGTCGGAGAAGAATTGTGTGCATTGCATACAATTCTTCTCCGACCCCCCCACTGTTTAAATAAAAACTGTCATTCCGAATGAAGCGTAGCGGAATGAGGAATCTCCTAAATAAGAGCAGTATCAGATTCCGTAAACCGAGGTAGTATCCTCAGTTCTGAAGTCACCCCACTTCTGTTTTATTTCTTCAATTATTACTCTGATATCATCTGCCTCCGGAGCAGTAAGAAGTTTCAACCTTGTTTCCTTGAAATGGGGAAGCCCCTTAAAATAATTTGAGAGATGGCGGCGCATCTCGAAGATGGCTCTTTTCCCTTCTTTAAACTCAAGTGATTTATCGAGATGAAGAAGAGCGATGTCAGCTTTTTCAAGAACTGATGGCTCAGGTAATAGCTCTCCTGTCTTCAGGTAATGCTTTATATCTCTGAAAATCCAGGGTCTTCCTACAGTTGCCCGGCCAATCATAATGCCATCAACACCATATCTGTCGAACATCTCCTTTGCTTTAACCGGACCATCAATATCTCCATTGCCTATAATTGGTATTTTCATTCTCTGGTTGTTCTTCACTTCCCCGATGAGTGTCCAGTCGGCCTGTCCCTTGTACATCTGTGCCCGTGTTCTGCCATGTATTGTTAAGGCCCTGATACCAACATCCTGCAGCTGTTCTGCCACATCTACAATTATCTTACTGTCATCGTCCCAGCCCAGTCTTGTTTTTACTGTTACAGGTAATTTCACAGCTTTAACGATTGCCTCCGTCATTTCAACCATCAGGGGAATATTCCTCATCATTCCTGATCCGGCTCCCCTGTTTGCTATTTTCTTAACCGGGCAGCCGAAGTTAATATCTATCATTTCGGGTTGTGCCTCTTCGGCGATATGAGCTGCTTCTACCATTGCATCGATGAGGTGTCCGTAGAGCTGAATTCCGATTGGCCGTTCATAATCGTAAATGTCAAGCTTCTTTACACTTTTCAGTCCATCCCTTATAAGTCCGTCAGATGAAATGAACTCTGTATACATAACATCGGCACCCATATTCTTGCATACCATCCGGAATGAAGGATCTGTTATGTCTTCCATTGGTGCAAGGAAAAGCGGGAACTCAGGCAGCGATATGTTGGCGATTTTCAAGAGTAATTTATTATCTTTAATTTTATAACGATAGATCCTTTGTGATCCATTGTGTTCCCGATAGCTATCGGGACTTTGAGTCCTTAGCGGTTATTTTTTTACCACGAAGGACACGAAGTTCAACACGAAGGGACACTAAGGAAAAAGTGCTAAAATCTGCTGCAAAATTAACAAAATGAACGAGAACCGGAGCCATTTCACATTATACGGCAAATCTCCTCTCCTGCAATTAGTTGTGGCACTTCTGATTGCATTTATTTTAGGAGGGGCAATTTTCCTGGTTTTGTTTCTGGCAGGACTACCTTTTTCAGGGATTGATTTTGGAGCAATGTCTGAAGATATATTTGCTGATATTGGAGATAAGGACATAATGTTCTTCAGATACCTGCTTATCGTTCAGAGTATTTCTTTTCTGTTAATTCCTGCAATAATGGTAAGAAGGTTATTACTGCCTGATATTAAATCTGGTCTGAATGATTTTAACAAACCGAATTTCAATGAAATAGCCATAGTTGTTTTACTCGCTTTCTGCATTCTTCCGGTCAATGGTATTGCAGGAGAGATAAACTCAGCAATGAAATTTCCCGAGTGGTTATCAGGTCTTGAGGAGTGGATGAGGTCAAAGGAGGATGAGGCAGCGGATTTGATTGGATTACTTCTCACTTCTGACAGTGGCGGAGTACTGTTTCTGAATCTCTTTATTATCGCGATTCTTCCTGCAATAAGTGAGGAGTTGTTTTTCAGAGGTGTTCTTCAAAGGATTTTTTACGGTTTTTTCAGGTCGCCTCATACAGCAATCTGGCTTACAGCAATACTCTTCAGCGCTATCCATCTTCAGTTTTATGGATTTGTCCCAAGGTTAATCCTGGGTCTCTCTTTCGGGTATCTTTATTACTGGGGACGGACACTCTGGCTGCCGTTGGTTGCTCACTTTGTAAATAATGCAACGGCGGTTGCCGGGGAATATCTTCAGGGATCTGAACCTGCAGAAGTTGTTTCTGAAATGGCAGACTGGACCAGGTACCTATTTCTTCCGGCTCCGTTAATTATAAGTGTGATTATCCTGTTATATTTCAGGCATAAATTCGAGAGGGAAAAGACAGAAAACCTGAAAATTACAGAGGAAGCTGATCAGGCCCAATTCTGATCTGAAATCTCTTTAGCAACAGATCTTTCAAGTTCATTTTTCCTGTAAAAGTATACGAGTCCGTATTTCTCACAGTCAATTTTCCGTTGATCTTCGGGAAGGGATGAATGTGTTCCCTCCACTTCATTCCAGAGATTGAGAATAATTTCATCAGCCTCTTTTCTGAGACTTTCATTTTTTTCAAGAAATCCCTGGGTCCTCTTTGCCAGATTATTATGATGAGTCCAAGCTTCCAGAAAATTTTCAAATCGCACTTTAACAACAGCGATTGTCGGATTTGTTATCGGACTTCCGCCTTTTCTTATTCTGAACTCTTCCCCTTCAATAATTCTCCTTCCCCAGCTCATCAGTTCATTTTCTGTGTTTAGCGATGGTACAGTTGAATCATCTGTAGCAAGTCCGTAATATGCTCTTGTTTCAACAGGTAACTCTCCGCGGAATATTGCCATATTCATTACACGAATGAAGTGTGTCAGATACAAACGTGCTTTCTTCAGTATCTCGTTATAGTCTTTGCTTTTTTTGTTCTGAGTGGCTAAAGCCTGTCTGTATGAAAGAATATTATGCTCAAACTGTGGAAGAAACTTCTGCAGCCGTACTACATTTTTTGAGGAAAATGCTAATTTATGCGGTGGCAGCTCTTTTCCCTTTTCAAGAGCCGTCTTCATTGCCCTGATCCTGGCAGTGTCGGTGTTAGGAAGTCTTCTGTATGGCATATCCGAAAAATGTTAATAAGATGTTGATAACAGATGCGAATATAACAATCATTTGTTAATAACCAAAGGTATTCGCATAATTATAACATTGAGTATTAAAATTTTGATTTTTATTTTTCGGATTTAGAATTGTTAATAATTTCACAGCTTATTTACGTAACAATTTACACTCTTATCATTCTGTTTGCACCAGACCCTGCAGTTTTTTGAAGTAAGCATATCCAGAATAGGAGCAGGGATAAATGGAGTTGTCAGTTCAAATATTTCATTCTGACTCAGTCCGCTGGTCTGATGAAGTATTTCATTCATCGGACTTCCTCCTGAGTTTATAAGAGGTGTTGCATCATATCTTTTTACAATACGTTTTTCATCGAACCATTCAGGGGGAATCTCTGAAAGGTAGGCCGATGTTTCACTTTCCGCTTTCATCGTTTCCTGACCAACCTCTTTCCGCAGACGGTTAACAATTGTATCGACGCTAAGTCCGCCCACAACTGCTATCTGTTGCAGAGTGGCAACACGTGCAACAGTTTTCCTGAGAATAGGATTCTTCAGTTTTTCAAATGAGGGAGACATTTCCATTAAAACCGACTCCAGCTGAGGATAGGTGTCTAATAGTTCGCCCACTTTTGTTTTAGGAGAAATAATCATATCATTTTGCTGAATAGGATAATAACCTTTGTTCTCCTTCAAGTGCCCTTAGTTTGGTAAGATCCTGAGTAAATTCAATTGTCCCGAGGTATTCTCCCTTCTTCCCTCTTAAGGCAAAGTATTCAATATAAATGAATCGTCCATGCATCTGGATCCAGAAAGCAGCACTGCTTTGTGTTCCGTTTTTGAAATCGCTGAGGATCTGTTCAACCACATGAACGCTTGATGGTGGATGACACATTCTTACATCGCGTCCGATTATTGCCCTGTTCCGGGTGAAGATCCTGTCGGGACCCAGACTGAAGAACTTTACTTTATCATCCTTATCAACGAAAGTGATGTCGATCGGAAGCGTTTTGAAGAGTGCTTCCAATTCATTTAAACTGAAACTGCCCGTAGAAAGAGGTATGCTGTTACCTGTATTATATGTTACTTCACCTGTAGTGATTCCTTCAGGTGACCATTCAATCTGAGGATCATAAAGGCAGAATCCAAACTCACTTGTCTGCTGATAAACTGAATACCAGTCATCGTCAGTAAGTTTATCCATGCTCATCGGAAGGAGAATTTCTTCTTCTTTGGAGATCATATCTGACACCCCTTTTACTGCAGGAATCAGTACTAGCTCAGAAATAGCTTCCACTTCATCAATTGTCAAAAGCTCTTTTGTGCCAACTGCTTCAATAGCTGTTTTTAACAAATTTCTTATTTCATCATGTTTCCCCCACATAACTTTTGGAGGACCGGTAATTTCATATTTTTCGAGGAAGGGGAAAAGAAGATATTCCTTCCTCTTATAATGCTTGTCAACATCCATCAGGTTGTTCAGGTTTGCCTGTACTTTTAGCAGCCATGGTTTTATTTCATTTTCTTTAACAGATTTTAATTGACCAAACAGGATTTCGAGTTCAGCTATTACCTTTTCAAGTTCACGATTCTCCTTCCGGAAGGTATCTACAGGATGCCCTTCAGGGATAGCTTTTGCACCACTCTGATCGATATGTCCATCGAGCACAAGCTGATGAATGTCGCATAGCTTCAGTACTTCTTCAACAGGAAGACCTTCAGAAATTAATTCCTGTTCAACCTCAACAACTTCATCATATGGGATTGAATGCAGTAATTCAACAAGTCTTTTCCGAACCAGGTCGGGTGCTTCACCACTGTGAAGCTGAAGGATCATATGTTTCAGCAGATCCTTCCTTTTTTTTGAGTTATTTATTATATCGCTCATATTTTAAATTTTTTAATTTTCATGAATAGTCAGTAAGAACACTTATTAAATCCTTGCAAGTGCAATACAGGCCGCATGGAGACTTATTGTCAGAATCAGATACAGATTCCTGGCGTTTTCCGGTTTCATGTTAAGGAATTTGTATTTAATAGAGTTATGATGACAGCCGGCAAGACAGTCTCCGCATAGAGTACATGTTATTGAAGGCTTTGAGTTTCTGATGTCCACCGGGTTCAGGGCATCGTATTTACAGAATTTTGTGCAGTGCATACAGAGTGTGCAACTTTGATCGATGTACATTCTGAATGGATTAACATGCTTAAAGATATTCACTACAGTACCAACAGGACAGTACATTACACAATGGACCATCTTTTTCCTTTTAACAGAAATCAGTATCATAATTGAAATACCTGTTAGTCCGAAAGCAACCGCAATAATTGTTGCCAGCAGCATTGATACATTCAGCCATCTCAGAATTATTGCCATAGCGATTACGAGAATCAGTATAGTTGATTTGATTGCAGCTTTATGTTTGAGAATTTCCCTTGACGTTTTTCCGCCTGAGGCCAGATTATCGAAAGCTCCGAAATAGCATAGATGGCTGCACCATGCCGGACCAGTAAGTATTACAGTACTCAGGAAAAGTATAGTCATAACCGACAGCTGGGCCCTGTATATTGGTCCCCCGATAATCATCATCGGTATCGGGAGATGAAGTTTGCCTGTCATCAGAAATTTTTCAAAACCTGACAGTCCTATAATAAGTTGTGTGAAAAAGATAATTGAGAAAAGAGTCCATGTTATCTTTCTCCACTTAGGAACATTAATCGGGTCCTGCATTTTGAAAGCAACAAATGCGCCATAGATGGCGATCAGTAATATTTCAATCCAACCTGCTCCCTCAATAAAGCGTTCGGCAAGTATCATAGGCCTTTCAACTTTAACCTGCACAAATGCAAGAAGGATAAACGTGAGAGCAAATACTATGAGGGGCAGCTTGTATTGTTTATTTTTCATTTCGGTATTTCAGTTAGGCTAAGCTCTTTTTTATAGACTTTCTCTGCAAGACTTTGTACTGTTTCTTCTGATACCAGCTTATTTATGGAATATCTGATAGGAGCATATTTCTCGTGAAGGGGACATGGATTATTCTCATTGCAGTGTTTAAGACCAAAACCGCAACCTGAAAATGATTTGTCTCCCTCAGTAGCAGTAATTAGTTTAACGAGCGGCAGGTCAGGTTTGTTTTCATCGAAAAAAAAGCCGCCACCTTTGCCTTTAAGTGATTCTAAAAGCCCGACCCTGACAATCCTTTGAAGAATTTTTGCAGTATAAAAAGGAGGCGCCTCAATCTCTTTTGCTATTTCGGCTGTTCCGGGCCTTCTGTTCTTAAGGTTTTGTAACTTAATGTAAACCAGGCCTCTGAGAGCGTATTCGGTTTCTTTGTTAAACATTGTGCATCAGATATTAAATAAATGATTGTGCAAAAATAATAAAATTATTTTACAAAATACCAAAAGACCATTTTGTCTTTTAATAAACTATTTATAACTTTGCATCGTTATTTAATTTATAAAAATATGAAAAAAGACATTTCAATCGGTGAAATTGTTGCTCTGGATTATCGTGCAGCATCTGTTTTTAAGGAAGCCGGGATTGACTTCTGCTGCGGCGGAAAGAAAAGCGTAGATGAAACATGTTCTGAAAAGGGTATTGATAAAACTGCCCTCATGAAGAAACTGGAGAATCTTGAATCAACACCAAATACAACCACTCACAATTTTATTGAATGGGAGCCCGGATTTCTGTGCGACTATATAGTTAATACACACCATAAATATGTATTAAGAACTCTTCCGGAGCTTGTGGCCTATACACAAAAGATTGCAACTGTGCATGGCGACAGGCATCCGGAGCTGCTTGAGGTAGCTCAGCTCTTCTCAGAGATTAACAGGGAACTGCTTCAGCACCTTAAAAATGAGGAGGAGGTCTTCTTTCCTGCAATAAAGGAGCTCATTGCTACTGGTTCGGATAAGGCAAAAGCAGTTGTTCTTTCTGAAATTTCAAGATTATCAGGCGAACATGAATTTGCAGGAGGAGCAATGGATAAAATAAATGTAATTACAAAAGGCTACCTGTTACCGGCTGACAGCTGTAATACATACAAGGTATCATTTACTCTTCTGGAGCAGTTTGAAGATGACCTGCATACACATGTTCATCTCGAGAATAATATTCTATTCCCTAAGGCTTTAAATCTGTAAAACCTCTAATAAATATTTAACTTATGACAACAAGAAAACTTTGGATTGGCTTCATTGCGGTAATGGTACTCTCCTTTGCCGTACTGCTCTTCTTCGGTAGAGAGATTTACCGTCAGGCACCTCCAATACCTGAAAAGGTTATCACCCCCGATGGTACTGTTTTATTTACAGGTCAGAATATAAAAGATGGCCAGAATGTATGGCAGTCACTCGGAGGACAGGAAATAGGTACTGTTTGGGGACATGGGGCATATCAGGCTCCAGACTGGAGTGCAGACTGGCTTCATAAGGAAGCTGTCTACATACTTAACAAACTTGCTCTCGAACAGGATGGTTTGCTTTATGAAAACTTAAGTGAAGAGAGGAAAGCATTTCTTAAGATCGTGCTGCAGAAAGATCTGAGAAAGAATACATATGATCCGTCTTCCGGAACACTAACCGTTTCAGAATTACGTGCTGAGGCAATAGCTTCGAACAGTAAATTTTATGGCGGACTCTTTACAAATGATCCTGCTCTTGCTGATCTGCGCGATGCGTACTCAATTCCTGAGAACTCACTTAAAGATCCGGAGAGGGTTCCTCTTCTCAATTCATTCTTCTTCTGGGTTTCGTGGGCCTGTGTTACAGAAAGGCCAAATCAGGCAATTACTTATACAAATAACTGGCCGGCAGAGGAGCTGGTTGGGAACAGACCAACAGGGTCACTGTTACTCTGGACAGGTTTCAGTGTAATTGTGCTTCTTGCAGGTATTGGCCTGATGGTATGGTATTATGCGCGCAGACGTTCCGATACTGAAGATAGTTTTCCTGCCACATTCCCTTTGCTGAAGGAGACTCAGACACCATCGCAGAAAGCAACTGTCAAATATTTCTGGATTGTCTCAGCTCTTCTTTTAGTTCAGGTTCTGATGGGCGTAATAACCGCACATTATGGTGTTGAGGGTCAGGCTTTTTACGGCATCCCTCTGGCTAAGTTTCTTCCATATTCTATATCAAGAACATGGCATATTCAGATAGCCATTTTCTGGATAGCAACTTCATGGCTTGCCACCGGATTATACTATGCTCCGGCAATTTCAGGTATCGAACCTAAGTTTCAGAAACTGGGTGTCAACTTTCTTTTCGGAGCCCTTTTATTTATTGTTCTTGGTTCACTAATCGGACAATGGTTCGGAGTGATGCAGAAACTGGGATATGTACAGAATTTCTGGTTAGGTCACCAGGGATATGAATATGTTGATCTTGGCAGATTCTGGCAGATCTTCCTTTTTGTCGGACTTATAATCTGGTTATTGCTGATGGGAAGGGCTATATGGCCTGCGCTTGTTAAGAAAACTGAAAGTAAAAACCTTCTGATTTTGTTCCTTATCTCAACAATTGCAATTGCAGCTTTTTATGGTGCGGGTCTGATGTGGGGCAGGCAGACAAACCTCGCAGTTGCAGAATACTGGCGCTGGTGGGTTGTTCACCTCTGGGTTGAAGGTTTCTTTGAAGTGTTCGCTGCTGTCGTTGTGGCATTCCTTTTTGTTCGACTAGGAATTCTGAAAGCAGCAACTGCTACCACGGCAGTTCTCTTTTCAACTATCGTATTCTTATCCGGAGGGATACTTGGTACTTTCCATCATCTTTACTTCACAGGAACACCTACTGTAGTTATGGCACTAGGTGCAACTTTCAGCGCACTTGAAGTTGTACCTCTTGTCCTGATGGGATTCGAAGCATGGGATAATGTGAAACTGAGCAGGAGCACATCGTGGATAAAAGCCTATAAATGGCCTGTTTACAGCTTCATTGCAGTAGCGTTCTGGAATCTGGTAGGGGCTGGTATTTTCGGATTCCTAATTAATCCTCCGATCGCACTTTATTATATGCAGGGACTAAATACAACTCCGGTTCACGGACATACTGCTCTCTTTGGTGTCTATGGGATGCTTGGAATCGGACTGATGTTATTCGTTTTACGCGATATGAATAAAGAAGCAGTCTGGAAAGAGAAATGGATAAAATTTGCCTTCTGGAGCATCAATATCGGACTGGCTGCAATGGTATTAATCAGTGTTCTTCCAATAGGACTTGCCCAAACAGTCGCGAGTGTTAAGGAAGGTCTCTGGTATGCCCGTTCTGCAGAATTCCTTCAGCTGCCGGCCATGCATACACTGAAGTGGCTCAGAGTAATAGGCGATACAATATTTGCTGCCGGAACTGTGTCTCTTGCATGGTTTATATTCGGGTTGAAAGGAGGCTGGAGCATAGAGAAGAAGTGACTAAAGTTTGGAGTGAGCCAGAGTGACTAGAGTTATAGTAGTATTTAACTTTAGTCACTCTAAACTCTAGCTCACTCTAGTCACTTATTAAGATTTAGTTCTAACTTAGTGGTCTAATTTAGACGATCCGCTATGTTTAAAAGTGAAGTATATACAAAAAGGAGAGAAGAACTCCATAAAAAAATAAAATCAGGTTTGGCATTATTCATCGGCGCTGTTGAGGCACCCATGAATTATCCTGCAAACACTTACCATTTCAGACAGGATAGTGACTTTCTCTATTTCTTTGGTCTCGATATCCCGGGCTTTGCCGGATTAATGGATTTCGATTCCGGGAAAGATAAAATATTCGGCAATGACTTTGATATGGACGACATTATCTGGATGGGTCCGCAACCAAAAGTTAAGGATCTTGCACTTAAAAGCGGAATCACAGAGACTGCACCAATGTCAAAGCTTGAAGAAGTTATTAAGGACGCTCTTTCCAAAAAAAGGAAGGTACATTTTCTGCCTCCTTACCGGGGAGAAGCAAAAATGACGCTCGGTTCCCTTTTAAAAGAGAATCCCTGCCAGATGAAGACTCTCGCATCGGTAGAGCTCATAAAGGCTGTGATATCAATGAGGTCGATAAAGGAAAAAATTGAAATAGACGAGATTGAAAAGGCAGTTGATATAGCATATGAGATGCACGTAACCTCTATGAAAATGTGTAAGGAAGGGGTTAAGGAACAGGACATTTTCGGAACTCTTGAGGGTATTGCATTATCTAAAGGAGGCGGAACATCATTTCCGATAATTCTTAGTATAAACGGTCAGACCCTTCATAATCACGGACATTCCAATATCCTGAAAAAAGGAAGGATGATGGTGACTGATGCAGGTGCCGAAACGAACATGCATTATGCTTCAGATATAACAAGAACTACTCCTGTTGGGGGTAAGTTCAGCCAGCAGCAAAAAGATATTTATGAAATAGTACTGAAGGCTAATACTGAAGCTATCAAAGCCACAAAGCCGGGAATGTCAAACCGCGATCTTCACTTTATGGCCTGCACGATAATTGCAACCGAACTGAAAGCTCTGGGTATAATGAAAGGTGATGTGAATGAGGCTGTAACTGCAGGCGCACATGCTCTTTTCATGCCTCACGGCCTGGGCCACATGTTGGGTCTGGATGTTCATGATATGGAGGCACTGGGAGAAAATTTCATCGGATATAATGATGAGGTAAAACGAAGCGAACAGTTTGGTACCGCATTTCTTAGGTTTGCCCTTCCGTATAAACCAGGGCATGTATTCACCGTGGAGCCAGGTTGCTATTTTATTCCCGAGCTTATAAGCTTGTGGAAGAATGAAGGGAAATATAAAGAATTCATTAATTATAACAAGCTTGATGCATATTTGCCAATTGGAGGTATAAGAATTGAAGATAATGTTCTTATAACCGATAAGGGGCACAAACTTCTTGGCAAACCTATACCAAAGACTGTAAAGGAGATAGAATCGGTTTGTTCCTGATTTTTCTCTGTGTAACTCTGTGTATTCTCAGTGGCTCTCTGTGACAGTTCTTTTTTTGTTACACAGAGATCCACAGAGGAATCACAGAGGTTCACAGAGAAAAACTTTCAGATCAATTGGTTCTTCTTGCCTGACCCGGAAATACCGCAATGCTTTCATGACCGCCAGCATCAACAGATTGTATTCCGAAGAAATAATTATCCTTTGAATAGGGGAGCCTTGCTTCTGTCCCGGTAACAAAGATCTTCTTTTCCCATAGCGGCTGAAATGTTTCACGCATCAATATATAATATCCGGCCGGTTTGGTTCCTGAAACCGGAGCGGTCCATCTTAAGGTAGTATTATTTGTAAGTCCTGCTGTAACTATACCACAGTTTGAAGGTTCATAGGGAGCCAGGGCAAGGTTGGCAATTGTTGCCAGGTTGATCCCTGCATTTTTTCTTACATATTCATAATCAACATATTCGGGAAGATCTCCTTCCTGTATTCCATTTACGACTGCCGGTATCTTATGAGTCCTGTCGTAGTTTTCATTAAACTCACAAATCCTTACCGCAGTGAAGCCAGCCTGGCAGAACGGTGTATGATCGCCACCTCTTCCGAACCTGTCATTTCTGAATATAAGGGTCACATTCATCTGATCAACATATCTCTCACCAGTCTCCTTAATATATCTTGCCAGCTGACGTGATCTGCTGTCGTTTTCACCAGCTGTGTATTTTCGAAGGGCAGCCATCTGCTCCGTTTCAAGTGCCGGAACACCTTCACTGAAGACTCTGACACGCATATTGTCATTAAGTAATGTTTCACTTGAGCCGCTGTTTCCGATCATGTCATTATTTAGCATTGCGATAATGTTCCATTTTTCATTTTTAGCCTTTTCGGCCATAAATTTCGCACCATACAACCCATGCTCTTCTCCCGAGACAGCCATAAATATTATTGTTGCCGGGAATTTTTTTGTTGACATAATTCTTATTAATTCCAGAATAGCAGCTACACCTGAACCGTCATCGTTTGCTCCGGGAGCAAAGCTTGTATTGTCACTGTCTAGTGCTGCCCTTGAATCGAGATGAGCACTTATCAAAATTTTCCTGTCATCATTTGGATCTGTTCCTTTCAGTGTAGCAACAACATTTTTCAGTTTTGTTTCCTGAGTAATCCGCTGACCCTCACCGCCAACTGTATAATCGACAAACTCAACTGATAATCTTCCGCCTGACGCAGGGATACTCTTCTCCATTTCGGCTTTTATCCAGTTCCATGCAGCACCGATACCCTTAGCCGGATCGTCCTGGACACTCAGATTATGGCGGGTATGAAAACTGACCATTTTCCTGACATGCTGTTCGATTTTTTCGCGGGAAATTTCATCGACCATTTTCTTTATTTCCGGGTCGTGGTTAATAAGTGTTTGTCCTACACTTATTATTGTAATCGAAACAAAGAATATAAGAGTTATTACTTTTTTCATCTTAGTAATATGTTTTGGGTAAAGATATAAATATTAAGAAAGATTTTATTTTACCGCAGAGAACCGCAAAGGAAAAAAAGAGAACCGCAGAGGATTAAAATGGTTGATTTTCTCTGTGGCACTCTGTGAAAGACTGAGCTTGTAGAAAGCCTCTGTGGATCTCTGTGTAAAAAAAAGAGTTGTCACAGAGTTACACTGAGGAGTCACAGAGTTGCACAGAGGGAAGAATAATTAGTATGCTTTGAAGTACTCCCTGTTCATCCGGGAGATATTTGTGAGCTTGATCTGTTTCGGGCATTCAGCTTCGCATGCGCCTGTATTTGAGCAGTTTCCGAAACCAACTTCATCCATTTTGGCAACCATTGCCCTTACTCTGTCTATTGCTTCAACTTTTCCCTGAGGCAAAAGAGCAAACTGAGATATTTTTGCAGAAACAAAGAGCATCGCTGACGCATTCTTACATGCAGCAACACATGCCCCACAACCGATACATATGGCAGAATCGAAGGCATTGTCGGAGTCCTTCTTCCTGATAAGAATATTATTGGCTTCAGGGGCAGCACCGGTATTAACGGATATGAATCCGCCTGCTATCTGAATCTTGTCGAAAGCAGTTCTGTCAACAATAAGGTCTTTAATGACCGGGAAAGGTTTCGCTCTCCATGGTTCGATCCAGACTGTCTGGCCCTCTTTGAAAAACCTCATTGAGAGATGACATGTTGTTATTGCAGGAATCGGTCCGTGAGGATGCCCGTTTATATACATTCCGCAGGATCCGCAGATTCCTTCACGGCAATCGTGATCGAATGCAACAGGATCTTTATCTTCCTCTACCAGCCTTTTATTGAGAGCATCAAGCATCTCAAGGAATGCCATCTCAGGTGAGACATTATCCATCTGGTAGGTTTCAAAGTTACCTTTGGATTTTGCATTTTTCTGGCGCCAGATCTTCAGTGTAAGCTTCATATGCTTTCTATTATTAGAATAATATTATTTTCGATAAATTATTTGGTCAGAGGTACGAGGTACGAGGTATGGGGAAGAAATTTTAATCTTTTTAGCCCCGCACCCCGTACCCCGCACCCCGCACCCTTATTTGTAGCTCCTCACTTTCATTTCAACTTCTTCAAACTTCAGTTCTTCCTTGTGTAAGATAGGCTGTTTGCCCTCACCGGCATATTCCCATGCAGCGACATATGCAAACTCGTCATCATTTCTCATGGCTTCACCATCGGGTGTCTGAAACTCTTCCCTGAAATGCGCACCACACGACTCTCGTCTGTTAAGAGCATCTGTAACAAGCAGTTCTGCGAGTTCGAAATAATCCGCAACACGTCCTGCTTTTTCGAGTTCCATATTGAGTTCATTAGCCGGGCAAGGAATATTCAGGTCTTTATAGAATTCTTCTTTCAGATCGTTGATCAGACCAAGCGCCTTTTTGAGACCTTCCTCATTCCTTATCATTCCGCAATAATCCCACATAATCTTACCGAGACGTTTATGAAATGATCCGGCTGATTGTTTCCCTTTTATTGATATCAGTTTATTGATCCTGTCAACAGCCGCTTTTTCTGCTTCAGCGAATTCAGGTTTATCCGTAGAAATTTTTGCCACGCTTATTTCATTCGACAGGTAGTTGCTTATAGTATTCGGAAGAATGAAATATCCATCACCTGACGCCTGCATCAGAGAACTGGCTCCAAGTCTGTTTGCACCATGATCAGAGAAATTGGATTCACCGATTGAATATAATCCGGGTATTGTTGTCATCAGCTCGTAGTCGACCCATAATCCGCCCATTGTATAATGACCGGCCGGATAGATCCGCATTGGTTCCTCGTATGGATTTATTCCGGTAATGTTCCTGTACATTTCAAAGAGGTTGCCATACTTGTTCTCAATTGTTTTCACTCCCTGCTTCTTAATTGCGTCCCTGAAATCAAGATTTACGGCAAGTCCGGTTTCGCCAACACCATATCCGGCATCGCATCTCTCTTTTGCTGCCCTTGAAGCAACGTCACGTGGCACAAGGTTGCCGAATGTAGGATATCTGCGTTCGAGATAATAATCTCTTTCATCTTCCGGGATCTCGTTCGCTTTACGCTTGTCCCCTTTTGTTTTTGGTACCCATATACGACCATCATTACGTAATGATTCCGACATCAGGGTAAGCTTTGACTGGAACTCATTTAACTGAGGAATGGAAGTTGGGTGGATCTGGACAAAACTAGGATTAGCAAAGAAGGCTCCTTTTTTATGGGCTTTCCATGCTGCAGATGCGTTGGAATTTACTGCCAGTGTAGAGAGATAATATATAGTTCCATAACCACCTGTAGCCAGTACAACAGCATGAGCAGCATGCCTTTCAATTTCACCTGTTAAGAGGTTTCTTGCAATTATGCCCCGTGCTTTACCGTCGATTAGTACAAGGTCGAGCATTTCACGACGGGGGTACATTGTTACATTACCTTTTTTTATCTGCCTGTTAAGAGATGAATATGCTCCGAGAAGACACTGCTGACCGGTCTGACCTTTTGAATAGAATGTTCTTGAGACCTGCACTCCTCCGAATGACCGGGTATCGAGTGTGCCTCCGTAATCGCGGGCAAAAGGAACACCGAGTGCGGTGTAATGATCAATGACTTCATTACTTACTTCAGCCGCCCGGTATACATTCGCTTCACGAGCCCTGAAGTCTCCTCCTTTAATCATATCATAGAAAAGACGGTACACACTGTCTCCGTCGCTCTGGTAATTTTTCGCAGCATTGATACCTCCCTGGGCGGCGACTGAGTGTGCGCGGCGGGGGGAATCCTGATAACAGAATGTTTTTACGCTGTACCCGAGTTCTCCCAGAGCCGATGAAGCACCAGCACCTGACAGACCGGTACCAATTACGATAATCTCAAGCTTTTTCTTGTTGGCCGGATTGACCAGTTTTACCGATGCTTTATATTTTGTCCACTTCTGTGCAAGCGGACCATCTGGTATCTTAGAATTTAGTTTTCCCATGATTTAATATTTTTTCTTTTCTGTATTACCTGAAAAGCCATAAAGAAATTGATATGAATGCGAAACCTGCAGGAAGCAGAATTGCATAAATAATAGATATTACCTTAACAACCGGAGTCCAGATTCTGTGATTTAGTCCAAGTGTCTGGAAAGCTGATCCTAATGCATGATAGAGGTGAAAACCCAGCAGTGTAAAACATGTCAGATAGATATAATTATACATCGGAAGCTTGAAAAGGTTGTGTGCAATTGAGTAAAAATCTTCAGCATCTCCGGGGACTAATCCCAGCTTTACGAAATAGAAATTAAAGAAGTGAAGCACAAGAAATATCAGTACTGAGGACCCAGTCCATATCATAAACCTGGAGAAAAAGGAAGTATCTGCCTTGCTGCCACTTACATAACCAACAGGACGGGCAAGCCAGTTCTGTATCTGAAGCATAATCCCCCATGTAATATGGATCATTATTGCGCCAATCAGGACAATTTCGAAAACTTTGACCAGAGGGAAAGTTGCCATAAAATGGGCCGCCTTATTAAATGGTTCCGGATCGCTTTTAAGAAGCATAAAATTTATCAGAAGGTGAACTGGCAGGAACAATAACAGGAATAGTCCGGCAGTTGCCATCACAAATTTTTTCGAAATAGAAGAAAACAGAATCTTATTCATTGGTTGTGAGCTGTTTGTAAATTTTCTTATTGATGAAAGCCGAAGTTAAACAAAGTTAGGTTTATTATATCATAATTACAATTTTATGCTAATTATCACAACCTTCGGCGCCAATAATTATCTTTACAAGAAGGAAGTGACTAAAGTGCCTAGAGTGCCTAAAGTACTTAGAGTGCCTGGAGAACTAATAATTGAAAAAAAGATTTGGAAATAATTATAAAGTATGATTCATTTATTTGAAGACCATAAAATAAACTACAATGATTCAGGTAAGGGTATTCCGATTGTACTACTTCACGGGTACCTTGAATCCTCGGAAGTTTGGAATGGATTTGGAGAGAAGCTGGCTTCAGAATTCAGGGTGATATCAATAGATTTGCCCGGACATGGAAATTCTGAAGTTATAGGTGACGTACATACAATGGAATTGATGGCATCCATTGTTAAGGATCTTATTGATAATCTTGGACTTAAAAAAGTGTTTCTTGTTGGACATTCGCTTGGAGGGTATGTAACACTTGCCTTTCTGGAATATTTCCCGGAGTACCTGATTGGATATAGTTTGTTTCATTCTCAGCCATTACCGGATACTCCTGAAGCTATTGAAAAGAGGATGCGTGAGATTGCTATTGTAATTGCAGGGAAAAAGCATCTGATGTATCCCGACAATGTTACGAGAATGTTTGCGACTTCAAATCTTGATAAATTTTCAGTGGCTCTTCAGCGGTCGAAGGATATTGCATCGGGGATCCCCGGCAAAGGAATTATTGCAGCCCTTCAGGGAATGATACAGCGACCCTCAAGGCTGACATTTATGGAGGAAGGAAGGGTGCCTTGCCTGTGGATTTTAGGTTCGATGGACAACTATATCCCGGTTGAAGCTATTCAGAAAAGGGTAAAATTGCCCGGGAATGCTACCGTGATCGTACTTGAAAACTCCGGGCATTTGGGATTTATTGAAGAAGAAGGGCTTTCAGTAAAAATATTAAGTGAATTTGTTACCAGATTTTCTTGATTTTTGCCCCCCAACCCCCCTAAAGGGGGGCTAAATATCCACATTTAATGATTGATGATAAGTTGCAGAAATGAACCCCCCTTTAGGGGGGCAGGGGGGCAACATCTTATTTTTTCAAATACTCAATCGCATATTTCAGAGTGGTGTCTATGCTTTCCCATATTGGATAGAAACCTTTATTATCCAGAATATTACGGGCGATGTAGGCTTTTATCTGAGTATGGATTATTTCTCCGGAAGTTTTAAGTCCTGCTGCATCTTTGTTTATGCCATTCTTTGCAGCAAACTGAACAAACTGATCGAGAAGAGCCTGTTTGTCGAGGTATTTTTCCATCTCATCTGCCTCTGTATACTTCTTCAGTGTCTCCCTGTTTTTTTCAGTATAGTTCATGGCAAACCTGTAGATCTGCGATCTCACCTTCATGAAATATGAGGATACTCCTGAAGTATCTACTGGTACAAACTTATCAGGCATGATACCTCCGCCCCCATATACTGTGCGGCCCCCGATTGTTGTAAATTTCAGTGAATCTGAAAAATGTATACTGTCTGAAACTTCAAATTCGCCTCTTGAATATCTTTCGTTCAGATCGTCATAGTATTTGTCAAATCCATCTGAATAAGGCTTTTGTATAGATCTTCCTGATGGTGTATAATAACGTGCGATAGTAAGCCGCATTCCTGATCCGTCGGAGAATGATACAGGCTCCTGGACAAGACCTTTCCCGAAGGAACGGCGGCCAATTATGGTACCCCGGTCATTATCCTGAACCGCACCGGCAAGAATCTCACTTGCAGAAGCACTCCACTCATCAATGAGTATAACAAGGTCACCTGTTTCAAACTCACCATTGCCTGTTGCCCTGGCTTCACTTCTTGGCTGTGCACGTCCTTTTGTGTAAACAATCAACTGATCTTTTTTCAGGAACTGGTTGGCAATCTGAATGGCAGCTTCCATTATTCCGCCGGAGTTTCCTCTCAGGTCAAGGATCAGACTGGTCATTCCCATGCTCTTAAGGTCGCGCAAGCCTTTCATGAATTCATCAAAGGTTGTCATGGCGAAAGTGTTGATCCTCAGATAACCAATTGTGTTGGTAATCATATAATCAACATCGACGCTGTACATCGGGATCTTATCGCGGGTAATCTCGAAGGGTAGTAACTCCTTATGACCGTTTCTGAGTATTTTTATTCTGACAACGGTTCCTCTGGGCCCTTTCAGAAGACTCATTACTTTTTCATCGCTTATATTTTTCCCGGCAACAAGTGAGTCATTCACATAAAGAATCTTATCGCCAGCCTGTAGTCCGAGTTTTTCAGATGGACCGCCTGGTATTGTGCTTATTACTAGAATAGTGTCGGTGAGCATGTTGAAGGAGATGCCTATCCCATCGAAGTTTCCCTGAAGCGGTTCATTGGCTCTGGCAAGGTCTTTTGCAGGTATATAGATTGAATGGGGATCAAGCTTTTTCAGGATTGCAGGGATAGCAGTTTCGATTAAGTCAACTCTGTTCACAGAGTCAACATAGTTCGACTCAACAATATTGAGAATGCTGTTCAGCTTGTCATTTCTTGACCTGATATTCGAATTTTTTGGCTGTTGATCCTCGCCCGGAAGATATCTTCCGATTAATACGCCAATGGCAAGCGATATCCCCAGTAATAAAGGCAGAATAACACTTTTTGTTGAGTTATTGTAGTTCATAGATTTCTTTTTCGGGATCAATAAATACTAGTTCAATACCGGCCCGTTTCAGGAGATCAAGTCCGTCTGTTATACGGTAACGGTTACAAAACACTACGCGTTTTATTCCCGACTGGATGATAAGTTTGGAACACTCCATACAGGGAGATGTTGTTACATAAAGAGTAGAGTCTTCACTGGAATTATTTGACTTGGCAACTTTTGTTATTGCATTAGCCTCAGCATGCAAAACATATGGTTTAGTGATGTTGTTTTCGTCCTCGCAAACATTCTCAAAACCTGAAGGTGTTCCATTATACCCGTCTGAAATAATCATTTTGCCTTTTACAATAAGAGCACCAACCTGTCTCCTTTTGCAATATGAGTTCTGAGCCCATATCAGCGCCATTTCAAGATAGCGTCTGTCGAAAACTTTCTGCTTATCGCCATATGGTCTTATTAAATCCTTTTTTGGCATTTACCCTGAAAATTACACATATTATAAAAGCGAACAAAGATAATTATAAAACTTAAATTACTAATAAAAAGTCAATTGTCGTGCAGTCGTGCGGTCCTGCTGTCGTGCAGTCGAACTGCCGCTTGACGCCAGCTGCCTACTGCCTATTGCCTGGCAATGTTTATAACATTTTAACTTATCAACTGTTTTATATTATTGCATGATATAATTTTGCAAAGATAAATTCATATGGTACGAATTTTGCTTAATTGGTTTGTTGTTTCGGGATAATGTTATCTGAAAAAATTAAATGATATGAAAAAGATCTTATTGTTATTTGGTTTGTCAATAGTCTTTTCAGCTTTATCGGCACAGGAGAAATTTACAGATAAGAGGGATGGAAATGTCTACCGGACGGTAACTTTCGATGGTATTACATGGATGGCAGAAAATCTCAGATTCAAATCCCTTGATGGCGTATATTTTGATAACGACTCTAATAACAGCCCCGGATACGGAGTACTATATGAATGGAAGGCTGCAATAAAAGCTTGTCCTGATGGATGGCATCTTCCGACAGGACATGAATACCTGACTCTTTTCAACCATTTTGAACATAAGGAATCATGGGGCAAAAACGGATCGGATCCTGACGCATTTAATATTCAGCTGGGTGGGATGCAGGATTTTGAAGGTGTTTTTTCAGAAATGGATGAGAGCGGGTATTATTGGACATCAACAGAATATGGAACATATAATGCAGAATATTTCAGTTACCTCATTATTGAAGACAAGGCTGTAATTGATATATCCAGAAAAGAGGATGCAGAGGACATACACGGTACTGAAAAGATCAACAGGTATTCAGTAAGGTGTGTTAAGAACTGAGATGACATTTGCAGAGAAGATCATTTCATTCTATAAAGAAGTAGGTTACTCAGGCACCCTGCCTGACGGAATATCAATAATGAATCCTTTCAGGGAGAATCCGGAAATCTTACCTGTTACAGCACAATTTTATCACAAATTTTATAATGATCATAATCTGAGGCATCTCATTCTGGGAATCAATCCCGGACGACATGGTGCCGGGGTTACCGGAATTCCATTTACAGATACTAAAAGACTTATCGAAAAGTGCGGATTATCAATAGCCGGAGTTCAGACTTTTGAGACATCCTCGGTATTTGTTTATGAGATGATAGAGGCGTTCGGTGGAACTGAAAGATTCTATGGAAATTTTTATATAAGCTCTGTATCTCCCCTTGGATTTACATCAACCGGTAAGAATGGCAACGAGCTAAATTATAACTATTACGACAGCAGGGAACTGACTGATGCCGTATATGATTTTATGATTGAATCGATTGAAAAGCAACTGAATTTCGGTATAATCCGGGATGTCTGTTTTTGCCTGGGTACGGGTAAAAATTATAAATTCATCCATGAACTTAATAATGAGAAAAAGTACTTTGGCAAAATAGTACCCCTCGAACATCCAAGGTTTATAATGCAATATAAATCAAAACAGAAGCAGCTGTATATCTCAAAATACATCAAAGAATTATCTTCTGTTCTCTAAAATTTTCCTGAAACTGTGCGACTTTCAATTCTTATTGTTTATTTTTGTTTCGTAATTAGACGAAATACAAAATGAAAGTGAAAGTATATACTGAAAAGCAGGAGAGGCTGGCAAGGTATTCAAAAGCTTTAGGTCATCCCGCCAGGGTATTTATCATGGAATTTCTTGTGAAGAATACTGACAAGTGCTGTTACAGCAGTGACATGGTTGAGGAATTGCCTATAGCCAGATCGACTCTGTCACAGCATCTTAAAGAGTTAAAAAATGCCGGACTGATACAGGGTGAAATAAATCCGCCATATATAAAGTATTGTATCAACAAGGAAAACTGGGCTGATGCAAGAGAGATGTTTGGTCAGTTCTTCAACAGATAATTCAGGACAATTGGATGCAAAAAAATAAAAATACAGAAATGGAAATAAAAATTTTGGGCACCGGGTGTACTAAATGCAAAACACTGGAGCAACTGACACGGGATGTGGTAAGTAAGAATGCTATTGATGCTACGATAACAAAGGTTGAGGATATCATGGAAATAATGAAATACAACATCATGACAACACCTGCGCTAGTTGTTGACGGAAAAGTCGTTTTGAAGGGACGTATCCCTTCAGCTGATGAGATAAAACAATTGTTAATTAAATAACGGTACTTAAATCTTTTGATCAAATGAAAAACTTATTTATTGGAGGAATTCTATTGTTGCTTTTATCGGGAGTTTCATGTAATGCACAGACAGATAAAAAACAACAGATAGTTACTGCAGCCGGAAACGATGTGGAAGTTTATTATTTTCACATGACCACGCGTTGTGTAACCTGCAAAACCATTGAAGCTGAAGCCAGAAGAAATGTCGAAATGCTTTATCCGGAACAGTTTAAAGCCGGTAAGATCAGTTTTACAGCATTGAATATTGAAGAGCCTGCCGGAAAAGCAACCGGTGAAAGACTCGGTGTTAACAGTCAGACTCTGCTCATAGTTAAAGGGGATCAAAAGATAAATATTACAAACGAAGGTTTTCTTTATGCTGTTGCAAAACCAGATAAATTCAGAGACGTAATTAAAGAGAAAGTAGATCCTTTGATTAAGTAGGTACATGGAATTTCTTACAAATCTTCTTGATAGCAGTTCAATGCCATGGCTGACAGCTGTTTTGCTTGGACTAATGACAGCCATAAGTCCATGTCCCTTAGCCACAAATATTACTGCGATCGGATTTATAAGCAGAGATCTCGAAGACCGGAACAGGGTGTTTTATAATGGATTGTTTTATACCCTTGGCAGAGCAATTTCTTATACTTTGATTCCTTTGATAATATTTATTGGGGCAGATCAGTTTAAGTTTTCAGGGTTTTTCCAGAGGTACGGTGAAAAAATCATGGGGCCATTGCTGCTTATAATCGGAGTGTTTATGCTTGATTTCATCAGAATCAACTTTCCCGGATTGAGCGGATTGATATCCAGGATGGAAACAAGAAAATCCTGGCGTTATATCGATGCTCTACTTCTCGGAATGGTCTTTGCACTTGCTTTCTGTCCTTATAGCGGGGTACTCTATTTTGGTATGCTGGTTCCAATGACTGTAGTAAGCTCATCAGGTTTATATCTGCCTGTTTTGTTTGCAATAGCAACCGGAATTCCGGTTATCCTCTTTGCATGGTTGCTGGCTTATACAGTATCAGGGATCGGAGGCATCTACAATAAGATTAAAATTTTTGAGAAATGGTTCAGGAGGGTAATTGCGGTTTTATTTATGATAGTGGGGATATATTATATTATCAGAGTGTTTTTGTGATTTTCAAATAAATATAATGGATTGGAAGAAGATTTTTAAAATAGTTGGGGGGGTTGCAATATGGTATACTTTATATCATTACCTGCAATTCATTACCGATTTTATTGTTGATGATATATTTGGTATGCAAAAGGGAATGCATCTGACTGAGTCTCTTAGGTTTTTCATTTTTGAAGTGCCGAAGGTTCTGATGCTGTTGATCCTTATCGTCTTCTTTGTAGGAATTATCAGAACATATTTTACTCCGGAAAAAACAAGAAGGACTCTTGAAGGGAAATCTTTATTCACAGGCAATGTTATGGCTGCGCTGCTGGGAATAGTCACACCATTCTGCTCATGCTCTGCAATACCGTTGTTTCTTGGCTTTGTTCAGGCAGGTGTACCGCTCGGCGTTACCTTCTCTTTTCTGATTTCTGCACCTATGATTAATGAGGTTGCAGTAATACTTTTATTTGGATTGTTCGGATGGAAGGTGGCTCTGATTTATGTTGCCACCGGTCTCGTAATTGCGATTTTCTCAGGCTATGTTATCGGCAAACTTAAGCTTGAAAGACATGTTGAGAACTGGGTATATGAGAAAATGGGTTCATCAGACGAGGAGGCTGAGGAAAAAATAACATTCCCGCAGCGAATGGATATGGGATTTACAGCTGTTAAAGAGATAGTTGGTAAAGTCTGGATTTATATTGTTATCGGTATCGCAGTCGGAGCCGCAGCGCATGGTTATGTGCCGGAAAGTTTCATGACAAACCTTATGGGGAAATCTGTATGGTATTCAGTTCCTCTTTCGGTCCTGATAGGCGTGCCCCTTTATTCAAATGCTGCAGGTATTATACCAATTGTCAGCGTTTTTATTGAGAAAGGTGTTCCCCTGGGTACAGCACTTGCGTTCATGATGGCAGTGATCGGACTCTCACTTCCCGAGATAATTATTCTGAAAAAGGTTTTGAAACTTCCTTTGATACTGACATTTATTGGGATTGTCGCTTCAGGAATTATGATTGTTGGTTTTCTTTTTAATTCAATTTTTTGATGGATTTAATTCTGGCTTCGATTTTACGGACCCAGACTAAGATGTTATGAAAGACTTGTTTGAAGGTTTCGGAATTGTCAGCTGCGAAATTCTTAATGTTTCGCCCGGGGAAGCCTTTGAACTGGTTAAAAAGGGGGCGCTTCTGATAGATGTCAGGGAGGAAAACCTTAGAGGATTCAAATCATTTGATGTTCCCGGATTAATCTTATTCCCTAAAAGTAAGATTATTAATGAGTACGGAAATTTGCCTGTTGACTCCTGCTTAATTTTTGCTGATACTGTTGGGCTCAGAAGTAAGGAAGTGGTTATTTTCCTGAAAGAAAAGGGATTTAAAAAGATAGCAAACATGGCAGGAGGAATTGTTGACTGGGAAAGAGATGGTTTGCCTGTAACTATTGACATTTCAAGCCGTTTGACAGGTTCATGTATGTGTCAGCTTAAGCCCAGAGAGTCGGGAAAAGACAAATAAAAAAGTATACACAAAAGTTGAGTTATTGTATGCAATGATCAGCATTAAATTCATTTAAATTCAAATCATTATGAAAAAGTCAATTGGATTTATCGGCGGCGGAAGAGTAACAAAAATTCTTCTCCGGGGATTTAGTAACAAGAAAGTAAAATTCGGTAAGGTTGTCGTTTCAGATACAAATCCGGAAGTTCTGGCATCACTCAAAAAGAAATTTCCTGAAGTTGAAGGCGCTGATTCTTTAAATGCTGCAGGTCAGGATATTGTTTTTATATCATTACATCCTCCTGTTGTTATGGATACGCTTGAATTAGTTAAAGGGAGCATAAAGGCAGATTCAACCGTAATTTCGCTGGCACCGAAAATTAGTATCGCGAAGATGGCATCAAAACTGCCACACATTAAGAACATCGCAAGATTAATCCCGAATGCAACTTCTTATATCAATGAAGGGTACAATCCTGTTTGCTTTTCATCAGAATTTGAAAAGGGGGAAAAAATGGAAATTCTGGACTTGCTTAAAACCCTTGGTGAAACATTTGAAGTATCTGAAGAGAAACTAGAGAGCTATGCAATAATGTCGGCAATGCTGCCCACATATTTCTGGTTCCAGTGGAGAGAACTCGCTGCTATTGGACAGAAAATCGGACTTAACGAAAAAGAAGCAAATGCTTCAATAAATGATACTCTTATTGCGTCATTAAACTTAATGTACAAATCAGGCTTAACAGCACAGGATGTAATAGACCTGATTCCTGTGAAACCTATAGGCGAACATGAGTCCCAGATAAACGAATTTTATAACACCAAACTAATAGGTCTGTTTGAGAAGATAAAGCCTTGATAATATAATATTTGTAAGGGATAAACAATTGAAATATTTTTATATATGAAGATTCTAATACTTTGCACCGGCAACAGTTGCCGTAGCCAGATGGCACATGGATTTTTGCAGTCATTTGATAAAAGGCTGGAGGTACACTCTGCCGGAACCGAGCCTGCACGAAAGGTAAACCAGATGGCTATTGACGTTATGAAAAAGGCTGGTGTGGATATCAGTCATCATAAACCTAAAAATGTCGATCAGTATCTGAATGAAGAATGGGACTATGTGATAACTGTGTGCGACCATGCGAATGAAGTTTGTCCCGTTTTTCCCGGAAAAGTAAGGAACAGATTGCACATGGGATTTGAGGATCCTTCGGAAACAAAGGGAAACTATACCGAAATACTGAACGAATTCTACAGAATAAGAAATGATATCAGGGATGAGTTTTTTAATTTATTCGAAATTGAAATGAAGAAGAAATTATAGTCATGATTAATAAATCTTATTATAACGGAAGTATATCTGTTTCAGATACAACTGTTCCTGTTGTACTTGACTATCTTGGCTATAAAGATTATTTAGGAGCTATAATGGTACGCTGGGGGATCAACCGTAATAATTACAGAGTTAACCCCGGACTTTACGCTGTTGGCAAACCAAACGAATCATCTGATGTTTTTGTAACAGCCAATTATAAACTGACTTTCGACCATGTGCGAAAAAATCTTTACGGTATTGATGGCTGGATACTAGTTCTTGATACAAAAGGTGTAAATGTCTGGTGCGCTGCAGGCAAGGGAACCTTCAGTACCAATGAGCTTGTTAAAAGAATAAGGTCCGTTTCTCTTGATAAAGTTGTTGCGCACAGACGAATAATTCTTCCACAGCTTGGAGCCACCGGTGTTGCTGCTCATAAAGTAAAGGAGCAAACAGCCTTTAATGTACATTATGGACCAGTCCGTTCTTCGGATATTCAAAAATTTGTGGGCAATGGATACCGGGCTGATAAAGAGATGAGGAAGGTCACTTTTAATCTTTCTGATCGTGTTAAGCTGATCCCTAATGATTTTATGTATGGGAAATACTATCTCCTGGGAGCTATGGTAATACTTTTCTTGCTTTCAGGACTATCTGGTAAAGGATTATCCGTTGCGGATTTTTCAACAAATGGGTTAACTGCAATAGTAAATGTATTATTTGCTTATATGTCAGGAATTATTATGACCCCTGTTTTACTCCCTTTTATTCCAGCCAGGCATTTTTCAATTAAAGGTTTTTATACCGGATCGATGGTTTACCTTATTCTTTTTGTACTGGATTTTACCGGGGATAGTTTATTGGAAAACTTTTCCTGGTTTTTTATTATAACTGCAATCTCTTCATTTCTTGCGATGAATTTTACAGGCTCATCAACATATACATCACTTTCGGGTGTTAAGAAGGAAATGAAGTTCAGTCTTCCGTTACAGATAGCATTTGCTGCGTTGGGTGTGGTTTTACAAGTCATTGGCAAACTAATATGATCTTTACTATGAAAGAACTTGTTTATTTGTCGGATGTTGTGACTCTCGAATTATGTGAGGAAAGCTGCAATGGATGCGGAATGTGTATAAAAGTTTGTCCGCATGAAGTATTTGAATTATCCGGAAGGAAGGCACATATTGTCAGGCGAGATTATTGTATGGAGTGTGGAGCATGCGCTTTAAACTGTCCCCAAAATTCAATTAAGGTAAATTCCGGTGTCGGATGTGCTGCGGGAATAATAAATGGAATTCTGAATAATACAGAACCATCATGCGGGTGCTCCGGTTCGGATTCAAATTGTTGTTAATTTTCAATGTTATAATATGAAGCCAAAACTTAAGATTCTTGACAGGTACCTTACTCTTTGGATATTTCTTGCAATGTTTACAGGAGTATTTAGCGGATATTTTTTCCCCGGAATAGCCAGATTCTGGGATTCCTTAAAATCCACACCTGAGAGTACAACTAATATTCCTATTGCAATAGGATTAATACTGATGATGTATCCTCCTCTTGCAAAAGTTAAATATGAAGAGCTTGGTGGTGTATTCAGGAATTTTAAAATTCTAGGTCTTTCCCTGGTTCAGAACTGGATCATCGGACCGGTATTAATGTTTACACTGGCGATTGTCTTCTTCAAAATCCTGCCTGGTGAAAACAATGCCAACCTTCCATATATGTATGGAATAATAATGATCGGGCTTGCCCGCTGTATTGCTATGGTGATAGTCTGGAATGATCTGGCGAAAGGTGATACTGAATATTGTGCAGGATTAGTTGCATTTAACTCTGTATTTCAGGTTCTTTTCTTTTCGGTTTATGCATATGTTTTCATAGCTATTCTGCCGGGTTGGTTTGGTGTTCCGACAAATACCATTGTTGAAAACATAACAATCGGGCAGATCGCAAAAAGCGTCTTTATATACCTTGGAATCCCATTTATAGCTGGATTTCTCACTCGTTTTATTCTGATCAGGGTGAGAAATAAGGAGTGGTACCATACTAAATTTATTCCCAGAATAAGTCCGTTAACATTAATTGCTTTACTTTTTACAATTGTTGTAATGTTCTCATTGAAGGGAGAGTACATAGTCAGGTTGCCTCTCGATGTTATTTCAATAGCTATCCCTCTGATTATTTATTTCCTGGTAATGTTTATCTCTTCATTTTTCATGAGCAGGAAAGCCGGAGCAACCTATAGCCAGACAGTTACTCTCTCTTTTACTGCAGCCAGTAATAATTTTGAACTTGCAATAGCGGTGGCAATCGCAATATTCGGAATTAATTCCGGAGAAGCATTTACGGCCGTGATTGGACCACTGGTAGAAGTTCCTGTTATGATAGCCCTGGTTAACGTTGCCTTATACTTCAGAAAAAAATATTTTCTAATTTAGTACCCATTTTATGGTATTATCCGTTTAAGTATAAAAAGGGTTAATGTTCGAGAGTATACTTACAATTTGCATAACCGGGTTACTTGCCGGTTTTATCTTCGCTATGCCAATAGCTGGTCCTGTGAGTATTCTTATCACTTCAAATGCATTAAAGGGACGGTTGGCGTACTGTTTCCGTGTAAGTCTGGGTGCATCTATTGCCGATTTCACATTTGTTTTTATTGCGGTATTCGGGCTTACAAAACTGTATTCCTTTTATACCCCGATTATACCCTACATGTTTGCCGCCGGGTTCTTTTTCTTTCTCTTCCTCGGATACAAAATTTTCAAAACCAAAATAGATATTGAACATCTTGAAGATAAAACTCATCTGGTTGATAAGATTGAAAAGAGGGAAAAGGGAGGATTTTATACCGGACTTATGATAAGTTTTCTCAATCCTACCCTTTTTATCGGTTCGCTCACCTCATCCTTTTTCGTTATCACACTAATTGCTTCTCTTGGATTTCACACTGGCGGATTGGCGAGTAAGTTAGATCAGAATGTTAAGGAGGTTAAAAAAATTGAAGGGGTGGTAATCGAGAAACCGAGTGTTCCGGTGCTTGAAAAGTTCGATGAAATTCCACTGAAGAATAGGCCAAATCATGAAGCTGAACCAACCAGTTTCCCTCCAAGGTTCCATCTGGCGATTAGTATCTGTTATGCATTTTTTCTTGCGACAGGAAGCATTCTCTGGTTTTACCTGCTGGCTTTTCTGATTGCTAAATTCAGGTTAAGGATAAATATCAAAATAATTTCCGGCATAATTAAAGGGCTGGGAATTATTCTGGCATTAATTGGTTTTTATTTTGGTTACAAAGCGGTTACCCTTATTTTTTAATTCCCGGTTTATGGAAAACCACTGTAGTATCATCAAGAGTTACCAGGTGACCTTTACCCGCTTCATCAAAATAGTGGTTCATTGTTTCTATAAATGAATCAATTTTGTGTGATTCATCAATTATTTCCACAACCAGCGGGAGTTTTTCAGATATCTCCCACAACTTATTTGTAAGTACCTCACTGCTGGCACCATAACCCATAATTCCTTTAAGTACAGTTGCGCCTGAGATACCCTGGTTACGGGCTTCATAAATCAGTACTTCATAAAGAGGCGAATGGTGGTACTTATCAGTTGAACTGATATATATCCTTAACCGTTTTGCTTTGTCTGCAGGTTTCATCTTGTTACAGAATTTTTGTTAATAAGACTCCAAGGAAAGTGGCTGCGATTCCAAGAAAAACACTAAGTCCGGTATACAAAAAGAAATAATAGAATTCACCATCACGAAGAAGGGCAAGGTTTTCATTTGCAAAAGTTGAGAATGTTGTAAATCCACCGCAGAATCCAACTGCCAGAAACAATTTCCACCCCGGGGTTAATACTGCACTTCGTTCTGAAAAACCATATATCAATCCAATCAGGAAACACCCTGCAACATTCACGAAAAATGTCCCGAATGGAAATGCAGTCGGAAAATTTTCCTGCATATAACGCGAGGCAAGAAATCTGGAAACACTTCCCAGAAATCCTCCTGTTCCAACAAGAAGCAGCGTTTTGATCATAGCTGATTAAAATATTTCTCTTACTACAAAGGACACAAAGTATTACCTCACAACCGGCAGGTACAAAGTAACACAAAGAAATCATTCACATTAAACAGAATGAAGATTTATTTAAAACCGAAATTCTTATAAACTTGTAAATTTGCTTATATGTTGAACTAATTCACATTCAGTATGCTTTTAAAACTATCTCTACTGGCTGTTTTCGGTATCGCAATGGCACACCTTGAGGGCGTTGTTGTTGTTTATCTCCGAAAATCCCTGGGTATGCTTGACTCCGAATCAAATAAGGAGTCGCTTGGGAAAATTCCAGCCAATTATCTGAAAATTGAGATTTCCAGGGAGGCAGCCACGATTATTATGCTTGTGTTGATAGCATATCTGGTTGGTATAACATGGATTGAGAGGGGAATATTTTTCCTATGGACATTTGCCTTCTGGGATCTGTTTTATTATTTGTCGCTTTATATTCTCATAAAATGGCCACCGACTTTTAAAACAATTGACGTCCTGTTCCTCATTCCGGTACCCTGGATTGCACCTGTCTGGTTCCCGATAGGTGTTTCATCGATAACAATAATAGTAATTGCTGCATTGTATTTGTTACAAATCTTATAGTTTTTTTTACCACGGAAAACACGGATTAACACGGAATTTTAAATCCGTGCTTCATCAGTGTAACTCCGTGAAATCCGTGGTTTATTTTTGGAATTACATAGAATGCAACCTTAATATTTGTTTAACAGTCTTTATAATTGTCGTAACAAAACCCGGAAAAAGTAATAATTGCTTATTGGTTGAAGGAGCGACATAAATTTTGTAGTATTTTATGATAAAATATTTATTATGAGATCAATACAATTGTTTTTGTTTCTATTTGTAGCTATTATTTCCGGTTGTTCAAAAGAAAACAATCCGGATGATATTCCCGAAGAGAACCCTGCTGCTGCAGATATGATCATTGATCACAGATGCACTAAACTTTCATTAATTCCTGCAGCATCAATCACATCAGCGAAACAGACCCTCCATATTGCCTATGGTCATACTTCTCATGGCAGCCAGCTGACTGACGGGATGACCGGGCTTGTAACTTTCAAAGGATCAGCTTATAGTTGGAGCAACGGAGGTGCCGGAGGTGCCCTCGACCTTCATGATTATGCAATGACAGGTGACCTTGGAGCTCCTGACAGAACCTCGTGGGCGACAAGGACAAGAACTTATCTGTCAGCCAATCCTGATGTTAATGTAATAATCTGGTCATGGTGTGGACAGGTTTCCACTGCAACAGCTGCTGATATTACAACATACCTTAATCTAATGGCTGCTCTTGAAAATGACTTTAAAAATGTAAAGTTTGTTTATATGACAGGTCATCTCGATGGGACGGGATTGACGGGAAATCTCCATCTTAGAAACGAACAGATCAGAACTTATTGTAAAGAAAACAAAAAGATATTATTCGATTTCGCTGATATTGAGTGTTATAATCCGGATGGAACTTATTTTGGGGCTAAGAAACCAAACGATGCCTGTGATTATGATAACGACGGAAATGGCACACTTGAAAGCAACTGGGCAGCACAGTGGCAAAACTCACATACTGCAGGGGTTGACTGGTACAGTTGTTCGTCTGCTCACAGTCAACCCCTTAATGCTAATCAGAAAGCATATGCTGCCTGGTGGCTCTGGGCCAGGCTTGCGGGATGGGATGGTAATATATAATTATTCAGTTATTTCAAATACAGCACTGGTTAACGGTGTTGCCGAACCAACCGACAAACCGACTTTCATAAGATAATCACCGGTATAGCTTCTGACAGCACTGCCCCCTTCGGAAGGCATCCCCGGTCTTCTTCCTTCGGTTGAAGGATTAATCTCCTGAATTTTATATGTTTTTGCCGGATCGAGCCCCTGTAACCTTACACGATTAAAAGCTTCACCATATCTGGAATTAAGTGTGTACGAAAACAGAACAGCCTTGCTTCTGGTATTATTAACATACATGAGAACAGCCCTGTTCTCTCTATATGGCGAGATAAGCCTGTAAAGATCTCCGTGCCAGATAACATCACTTAATCTTTTATAGTTGGCGATTGCATCCTGACTGAATTTAAGTTCTTTTTCTGTAAGCTCATTAATCTGAATATCATACCCCATTTTACCCATCATTGCCACATCGGTTTTAAACTTCAGTGACTGTTTCCCCCATGAGGTAATGTGGTTACAAACAGATATAGCAGGAAAGAAATATGAGTAGCCCCATTGAATAAAGATTCTCTCGAGCGGATCGGTGTTATCGCTGGCCCAGAATTCGGTAAAATATCTGAGAGCGCCATAGTCAACTCTTCCTCCGCCGCCTGAACAAAGCATTATTGGCAGAGTAGGATATTTCTTGCGCAGGCGGTCAAGAACGCTATAAAGGCTATTTACATAATCAATATAAAGATGCGATTGCTGATCCTTCAAATATGCAGAATACGGATTTGTAATCATACTGTTGCAGTCCCACTTAATAAAAGCTATCCCGGGATTTTTTGTAAGCATTTCATCCACCATGTTATATACAAACTCCTGAACTTTTGGATTTGTAAGATCGAGAGTAAGCTGATTCCGGTAATAAACCTCCTGTCTGTTCGGGAACCTTAGTACCCAGTCCAGATGATTCTCATAGAGTTCACTTTTGGGATTGACCATTTCGGGTTCAATCCATATTCCGAATTTAACTCCTTTAGCATCTGCTTCTTTTACCAGGTATCCTAATCCGTTCGGGAGTTTTGCTTTGTTCTCCTGCCAGTCACCCAGTCCGGCACGGTCATTATTCCTGGGATACTTATTTGCAAACCATCCATCATCAAGAAGGAACAGATCGAGCCCCATCTTTTTAGTGTCGTCGAGCAGACCAGAAAGCTTAGGCTCATCAAATGCGAAATAGGTTGTCTCCCAGTTATTTAAGAGAGTGAGCCGTGTTTTATTCCCATCAAGCACACCATAATTTCTGGCCCACCTGTGCAGATTTCTGCTGGCAAGTCCTTTCCCTTCATCTGAATAAGTAAAGATGAATGAAGGAGTTTTAAATACTTTACCCGGCAGCAAGGAATATTCAGATGCAAACGGGTTTATTCCGCTTACAGCACGCAGTGAATTCTTTTCATCAATTTCAAAGAGGAACTGAAAATTACCAGACCAGCCTAAGGTCCCTGCAATAAGTTCTCCGGTTGTTTCATCAGATTTCTCATTGAGAGAAAGGAAAAATACAGGTGTCTGGTACATATGTGCCCGGGTTCCAAGCTTTGTATCAATTATTTTGATACCGCTGGTAAGCTCACTCTCCTGCATCTTCATCTCCTCAGCCCAGTCGCCATGAAACTGAGTCAGCCAGTACCTGTCGGCATCAAAATGAAGCATGGATGAGGCATAATTATAAATTTTCACAGCTTTGGCCTCCTTATGAACGATCTCAACCCACTGTTCCAAAACATCTTCTGCTGCAAAAGCTTTAATGTTAAGTGTTACCTCAACAGGGTAGACAGGGTCTTTTAGTAGTATTTTTGTAAGAGTGGTATTGGCATCCGGTTTATCAGTAGTATGACTCACATATTTAAGTTCAAGGGATTGATTTCCATCATTATGTGTCATTCTGACAGCCGGTTCAAAGAGATTATCATTTCCATATGTTGCATATGCCTGATGCCCGGCATCCCTTAACTGGTTTAATGATGCTGTATTAAGCAGTTTTGCTCCGAGGTACACCTGAAATAGCTTTCCGTTCCTCCCGTTTACCTTGTAAACAAGGTCGGTGTTTTGTGTTCCTGTGGAAATAAAAACATCCGGAACCTGTGTAGTCTGAGGTTGTCCCATGGGAGGCTGTCCCATTGAAATATAACAACTTGCAAAGACAAGGAATAAAAGGAATAATGTTTTTTTCATTTTTCTTGCAGATAAAATATTTGATATTTTCAATTCTGATTATTCAAATATAAATATACACGATTCTTACCAGAATTGATTTTCAACATATAGTTTTATAAAACATACTGAGTAATAAGTAATTCTTATAAATTTGAACGCAATTCCGATTGATTATTTCTTTCATATATATAAATGAAAATATTTGCATCTTATCTTCGCTCGGCTATTGTTATTTTATTAACAATAATAAGTTCGCTTTCTTACATTGTTAAAGGACAAGCAAGCTCTTTACAGCAGGATACCTTGTCGAAAGGAGCAACACTTAAGCAACCGGAATACACAACCTCCAGGCTCGTCACTGAAAAGCCTGTTATTGACGGCAAACTTGATGACGAATGCTGGAAAAAAGGTACCTGGGCAGGCGACTATCACCAGTTTATTCCGAATGAAGGTGCAAAACCGACTTATCCAACTGAAATGAATATTCAGTACGATGATAAGAATCTCTATATCGCTTTCCGGGCATATGACGGGGAACCCGACAAGATTGTAAGAATGGCGGGAGTTCGCGATGAAACAGTAGGGGATATGGTGGGACTCACATTCGATAGTTACAGGGATTACAGGACCGGTTTCGAGTTCACAATAACTGCATGGGGACAAAAAGTTGACCTTGTGTTATTCAACCCAATGAACTGGGACTTTAACTGGAATGCAGTCTGGAAGGGAAAAACCGGACTGGAAGACTCTGCTTGGGTGGCCGAGCTCGAAGTACCTCTCAGTCAGCTGCGTTACAGTAATGCTGAGGAGCAGGTGTGGGGGTTGCATACATGGCGTTGGATCTCAAGGATTTCTGAAGAGAGCAACTGGGAAAGACAATCTAAAATTGGTCCGGGTATGCTCTATAACTTTGGAGAATTTAAAGGGATCAGCGGATTAAAAAAATCGCGGCGGCTCGAGATAATGCCATTTGTACTTGGCGACATGAAGACTATGAAAGAAGTGCCCGGTAACCCGTTTACAAAAAACGGAAAAGCCTGGGGAGGTAATATGGGACTGGATGCCAAAATCGGAGTGTCAAGCAACTTCACAATTGACCTGACAGTTAATCCTGACTTCGGACAGGTGGAATCTGATCCTTCGGTAATGAACCTCTCCGCATTTGAGACATTTTATGAGGAAAAACGTCCGTTCTTCCTCGAGGGACTTACTATATTCGATTATAAATTTGATGATCAGAGCCTCTTTTATTCGCGCCGTATCGGGCATGCTCCATCATTGTCTATTGATGCGGATGATACCACCTTTGTAAAATCACCTGATAAAACAGCGATACTGAGTGCGGTAAAATTCAGTGGCACCACCTCAAAGGGTCTCTCGGTAGGTCTTATTCAGAGTCTCACTGCAAACCAGTTGGCTCACCTCAGCGATCCTGCCGGAAACAGGAGTACCCGACAGGTGGAACCTCTTACAAATTACATGGTTGCCCGTGTGCAGAAAGGATATAATGCCGGAAATACAGTTGTGGGAGGTATGCTGACTTCTGCTAACCGGTTTATTAATGATCCTTCGCTTGAATTTCTGAGCAGAGATGCCTTTACAGGCGGCCTTGATCTGCTTCATCACTGGAAAGACAAAGAGTTTTATGTTGATGCCAGAATGATCGGCAGTTATGTGAACGGGACAACTGAGGCCATCAGAGCTTTGCAGGAATCTTCAGCCCGTTATTATCAGAGACCCGGAGTTCACTACCTCGACTATGATACAACCCAGACAAATCTGAGCGGCTTCGGCGGTAAAGTTAAGGTAGGGAAGGGCTCAAAAGGATTCTGGAGATATTCAACAGGAGCAACATGGCTCTCTCCCGGACTGGAACTAAACGACCTCGGTTACTTACGGTCTGCTGATGAAATTAACCAGGAGAACGTTGTTTCCTACCTGATCAATCAGCCTGTTTCTGTATTTCACACATATTCAATAAGCCTCGAACAATTTAACACCTGGAACTTCAATGGTACTTATCTTGGATCGGGCGGCCATCTTTCATTTTCATCGGAGTTTAAGAATAACTGGAGTTTCAATACCAATCTTATCCTTCACTCAGAACAGGTTGACACAAGGATCCTTCGCGGAGGACCAGATATGATTGTTCCCAGCAGTATTGGGACTTTCGGAAAAGTAAAAACTGATCAGTCGAAAAAAGTAATTGCTGAGTTTTCATATCATTATGAAAGCAGAGGCAATAAATCAGCTTCAAGTTATCAGCTTAGCCCGGGCATTTCTGTACGTCCGGTTCAGGTACTTAAACTGGGGATTACAGCCGACTATTCTGATAATCGTGACAACCTTCAGTATGTTGCTGCCAGAGACTATTATACAGAGAAAAAATATATACTTGGAAGAATTGAGCAGAAGACTCTGGGTCTTACCTTCAGAGTAGATCTGAACCTGTCTCCTGAATTCTCTGTACAGTATTATGGCAGCCCGTTTGTCTCGAGGGGAAGCTACTCAGATTTTAAGGTTGTAACTACTCCGGATGCAAAATCAATAAATGACAGATTTAACTTTTTATTCAGTCAGAAAACAGGTAACAATTATATTCTTCAGGATTTTACTGATATAACATCTCCGCTGTATTCAATTGTAAACCCTGATTTTAACTTCCATGAGTTCCGCTCCAATCTCGTGGCTAAATGGGAATACCGTCTGGGATCTTTTATATATTTTGTCTGGTCAAGCGAACGATCGGGCAGAACTTCATCATCACAGGCATCATTTAGTGATTCTTACAAAGAACTGCAGAAGGTTTTTCCGAATAATATCTTCCTGATAAAACTTAATTACTGGTTCACCCTTTAGTAAAATATCTGATTAACTTAATGAAAAAGAGAAACAACTTAAATATTTTTCTGATCCTCCTTATGCTGGGATTAACAACGAGAATTGTCAATTCCCAGCCACCGAAACCCGCGTCGGATCTCAAGAATGCATTGGTGATTGAGAGGCTTGATCTGCCTGTAACTTTTGATGGTATCCCTGACGAAGAGGCATGGGAAAAAATTCAGCCAATATCTTTTACAATGCATTCACCCGTTTATGGAAAAGATCCTTCTGAGAAGACAGATACGCGTATAGCTTACGATGATAAGTACCTTTACTTTTCTTCAAGACTATTCTTTGAGGATCCGTCTGATCTCAGATCGGCGAGTCTCAAAAGAGACTACATGGGAATGGGCGGCGACTGGTTCGGGATAATACTTGATACATATAATGACAAGGAGAACGGACTAGCCTTTTTTACTTCACCCGATGGATTAAGATGGGATGCGACTATTCTGAAAGATGCTGTCGTGGGGATGCCGGATCAGTTGCCAATGAATATCAGCTGGAACACATTTTGGGACGTTCGTACCAATAAGGATAATAACGGATGGACTCTTGAGATCAGAATCCCTTTTTCAAGCCTTAGGTTTCAGGAAACAAATGGAGAAGTCAGGATGGGACTGATAGTTCAGAGATGGATCCCGGCAAAAAATGAAACCGACCTTTTCCCCGCTATTCCTCCCGACTGGGGCCAGACATCAGCAATGAAACCATCACAGGCACAGGAGGTTGTTCTCAGAGGAGTTAAGTCTGCAAAACCAATTTATATTGCACCTTACCTGCTGACCGGACTCCAGAAAACAAATGAAATAAACATAGCAGGAACCGAGTATTTGAAATCTACGAAACCAGCACTTGAGGCCGGTCTGGATGTGAAGTATGGCATCACAAACAACCTGACTATGGATCTTACTGTAAACACTGATTTTGCTCAGGTTGAGTCAGATGATCAGCAGACTAACCTTACCAGGTTTTCGCTTTATCTTCCTGAGAAGCGCACATTCTTCCTTGAAAGGTCAAGTGTATTCGATTTTGCACTAGGGGGGAACAGTAATCTTTTTTACAGCCGAAGAATTGGGCTTAGTGATGACGGTGATCCGATACGGATCTATGGCGGTGCAAGAATGACTGGACGTGTGGGGAAGTGGGATCTGGGTGTTCTGGATATGCAGACGGCGTCGCTGAAACTAAAAAACGAAGCCGGTATTTATGAAGATATACTTCCTTCTGAAAACTTCGGGGTACTTAGATTTCGCCGGCAGGTAATAAATGAGAATACATATATCGGGGCTATGATGACAAGCCGGCTTGGCGCTGATGGGACATATAATCTGGGTTATGGTCTCGATGGGATATTTAGACTTTTTGGCAATGACTACCTCGATCTTAAATGGAGTCAGACCTTTGAGAATGATGTTAAGAACGCATCATTTTCAGATCCGTCTCGTATTATGGCAAGATGGGAAAGGCGTTCGAGCAAGGGACTCGGATATAACATCGGATACTCACAGTCAGGATTACACTATAATCCGGGAATCGGATTTGAAATGATGAATGATTTCGCATCAGTCAGGGGCGGAATTAAATGGGGGTGGCTTCCGGAGGAAAAGGCAAAACTATACAGCCATTCACCTGAATACAGAATACTGTACATGACATATATTGATGACAGGTCGCTGATGTCAATGACCCATACATTGGGCTGGACATTTCAGACCAAAAACCAGTGGGAAGGTTCAGCAAACTTTATGCATAATACCGAGGTAGTCAGGGACAGTCTCGAATTACTTGAAGATGAGCTTTCTATCTTGCCCGGCACTTATAATTTCCTTTCTTTTGAAGGAAGACTGACAACTCCGATGACTCAGCCATTCTTCATTATGACAACCATTATGGGTGGCCAGTTTTATGGCGGTACGAGATTATCTGTAAACATGCAGCCTACATGGAATATTTCAAGACATTTTGAGCTTGGAGCGATTTATAATTTCGACAAACTTGACTTTAGCGGAAGAGATCTTCATATTACAAATCATATCCTTGGAATAAAAACTATGTATATGCTTGACACCCGCTTTTCATTAAGTGCATATATACAGTACAATACAGCCCTTAAGGGCGTTCTTACCAATCTGCGCATAAGGTATAATCCAAAGGAAGGGAATGATTTCTTTCTTGTATTCAATGAAGGGAGAAATACGAATCTTACCAGGGAAATACCTACTCTGCCACTTTATAGTGCCAGATCCTTATTATTGAAATATACATACACGTTCAGTTTATAGCATAAGTTACTGAGATCTGTAATATGGGAAATAATAATATAATCTTCCGGCTCATTGAAGAAAAAGACAATGAAGAAATTGCGGGATTGATCCGTAAAGTCTTCAGGGAGTTTAATATAGCCCGGCCGGGGACTGTCTATTTTGATCCTACAACAGATGATCTTTATAAGCTTTTCAGGACACCAGGATCTGAATACTGGATTGCTGAAGAAAATAACATAATTATCGGAGGATGCGGAGTATTTCCGACACCGAATCTGCCGGATGGTTATGCTGAACTTGTAAAGTTTTATCTCGCCGCATCTCACAGAGGCAAAGGAATTGGGTGGCAGCTTATGGAGAAGACTTTTGAGTCGGCAAAGAGAATGAATTACAGGCACATGTATCTTGAGTCACTGCCTGAACTCGGCAAAGCTATCAGTTTGTACGAAAGAGCCGGATTTAAGATGCTGAAAGCTCCTCTTGGGAACTCAGGCCATTTTGGATGTGATATATGGATGACAAAAGATCTTTGAGGATCAGAAGTCGGTGGAGGCGTTACCCAGTATTCTGAAATTATAAGTAATCATAAAAATAGGCTGACCGAAGATTGACATCTGATATCCTTTCACAACTCCATCCTCTACCTTGAAGAATATTGAATAGGGATTCCTTCTTCCCAGAGCATTGTATAAAGTAAAAGTAAGTGAGGAATGGTTCAGCTTATGCGCTTTCAGGTTCCCGTTTACAGTAGCTGCCAGGTCGAGCCTCAGGTAATGAGGAATACGAAATTCATTTCTGTCAGAATAAAATACCCTGTTAACATTAAGAAAATTATAATATGCAACAGGGTATGTGATTGGTCTTCCTGTATTGTAAACAAAGTTGGTTGTGAAATTAAGTCTTCTTAATAGTTTCGCATTTGCAACGAATTTAAGATCATGAGGCTTATCATAATTCGCCGGGAAGTATTTACCACCGTTCACTCTCTCTTCTTCAAATTTTCCATCAACCTTTAATAGTGTTCTTGAATAGGTATAACTAACCCAGCCTGTAAGCATTCCCATCTGCTTCTTCACCATCATTTCAATACCATAGGCTTTCCCATTACCGTTTATGATATCAGTTTCGAGATGATCGTTCATAAGCAATTCCGCTCCTCCTTTATAGTCAAGGACGTTTTTAATTGTTTTATAGTAAACCTCAAGAGAGGTTTCAAGTGCCTTGCTGTTTATATTCCTGTATATGCCAACTGAATACTGAACACCTCTCTGTGGCTTTATGAAATTATCGCTCAGTTTCCAGATATCAGTCGGGGTCATTGATGTTGTGTTTGAAATCATATGCAGGTACTGGTAATTCCTTTGAATTCCTGCTTTTACAGACAAGTCGGGTGTAAGAACATATCTTGCTGATAATCTGTATTCAATCCCGGGATACATCTTTAAAATTTCTCCTCCGTCATAAGAAATTGTATCAGTAATGTTTTCGATTGACCTTGGTCTGTTCTCGTTGTATAGCAGTTGAGTTTTAGGCCCGAATGCAGTAAACCCGGTAAGTCTTAATCCTCCTGAGACAAGAAGCAAAGGAGAAATTTCAACCTCATCGCTTATATAGAGAGAAGGTTCAATTGCTCTCTCTTTTTCAAGTGTTTTAGCTTCAATCCTGGAATACTCACCTACCGGATTCTGGATGCCCGGTAAGAGTGAATAATTTATTGCATCAAGTCCAAATTCGACCTTGTGTTTATCAAATGGACGATAGGTGAAATCTGCACGGAATATTTGCTGGTAAAGCTTATATTTTAAAGAAAAATATGTTGTTGAATCCTGATTGGAATTGTCTTCATAATCATAATTACTTACTATAGCAGAGAATTGAGCTGATAAAAGTGGATTAAAAACATGCCGCCATTTCAGAGTTGAGGCAAGATTCCTGTAATTAATTGCACTCTCCTTGTAATAGTCAAAATAGTCATTGCTTAAATAGCCCGAAAGAGAAATGGAATTCTTATCATTAGGATCAATTGTCAGAAGTCCCTGAAAATCGCTGAAGCTTGCCTTGCTTTTCTGGAGCTGGAGATCGTTAAGGAGTCCGAGCATCCAGTCAGAATATGTTGTTCTTGAGCTTAGTATGATAGAACTTTTGTTTTTTACTATCGGAGTTTCGACCATGATTCTTCCTGTAACCGGACTAATCCCCCCGCTCAGGTTGAATTTTTCGTAACTTCCTTTTTTGAGTACGATGTCCATAACTGATGAAACCCTTCCCCCGAATTTTGCAGGAATACCGCTTTTATAAAGTGTAACATCCTCTATCATATCGGAGTTGAAGGACGAGAAGAATCCGAAGAAATGGGATGGATTAATTATCGGGGCATTGTCGAGCAGGATAAGATTCTGATCAGCGCTTCCTCCCCTGATATTATAACCTCCCGATGCCTCACCCACTGAGGTTACGCCGGGAAGGAGCAGGGAACTCTTAAAAAGATCCACTTCACCTAGGCCCATAGGGATTTGTTTCAGCATTTTGACATTTATCTTTTCAACTCCCATCCTTACATTCCTCACAGCATTTTCCCTGTTTGCTGATACTATGACTTCATTAAGCTGATTGGTCCTTTCTGACATCTCCACATTTAGTATCCCGTCAGAATAAATGATGATGTTCCTGACGGTTTGCCGCATTCCCACCATCCTGTATTCTATCTGATACTGGCCTTTTGGCATATCTATCGAATAATAACCGACATTGTTTGTTACAGCACCGGCTTTTAGTTTCTCGATGTATACAACAACACCAACAAGCGGTTCAGAGTCATCAGGATTTGTTATTGTCCCTGAAAGAGTAACAATCTCATTATTTGCAGATCCTGAAGGGTTGCCGATTTTAAATACCATGTATTCATCATTAGCCTGAACACCTTCAGATTTTTTTGTCACACGTGCATAACTTGTTGTATCCTTTATTGCCTGATTTTTTTTCAGATATTCGAGGTACTCTTTCCTGAAATTGGTTTTTATATTATAGCCTTTTGAAAGAATGACCTTATTATCATCTGTAATTATAAAAGAGAGACCATTTCTGACCAGCGATTTATTGAGAAGGTTGTTAAGAGACTCATTTTCAGTTGACACATCGAGAAAAAGACTATCTACCCAGTTATCAGTGTAGAAAAGTTTTACCGGAATTGTTTTTTCCAGAGTGTCGGCAAAATTTTTAAAAAGGATCTGTTGAAGCTGTAGAGTAACTCCTTTCTCCTGTGCGGCTGCATCAAGTATTATGAAAGCAGTGAAAAATATGCAGATAAGTTTCTTCATTCAGTTCATTTTCCGGAAACAATCAAAGAATCGTAATATTTTAATATGCTAACAATCTGAAATTTATCAGCTTTTCCGATTTTAATTCCGGATGATTTGATAAATCGTTTAACATCCTCAGATTTATTACCGAAGAGCCTGAGGAATGATTTCCTGTTGTTAAAGGTCAGGAATTTTTCTCCGGTGTTAATGAAATACACTGGGCTGTATAAGTAATTATTCCTGCCCTCTCTGAGATATTCTTTTGATTCGTGTTTAATTACAAACTTAAATCCACCCTCAAAAACCAGTTCATAAAAGCCTTCTTTCAGATTTATTAAGGAAGCCTCAGGTTCCCGGTAGTTTATAAAGTGTATAACATCATCTTCAAAATACAAATAGAATTCATCAACATTATCTTTATTAAGTGCTATCTGCGGGAATCTGAAGTTTAAGGTTCTGCTTGTATCGGAATATACCACTTCATCAAGGTAAGTATCATACTGGAGCGTAAGATTTTCATACTTCCTTGTTTTTGTTATGATGCTGGCAGTTCGTTTCTTTTCATAGAACAAAAGTGGTTTTGCTTTTACCCTTGAATAGTACGATTCATATTCCTTCCCGTTCAAAAACTCTTTTGGCGTTTCAACTTTCGATGAATACAATTTTTTAATATCTTCCTCCTGCTGATCAGATATAGATTGTAATTTGCTATTTGAAGTGCTTAAAGATCTGTTATTTAACAGGTTACCATTTTGACCCTTAAGGGGATTTGTAACCAGAAAAAGGAAAAGCGGAGCAATTGCCGCCATAGTATAGACAGACCGGATTTTCATTACCCGAAATAACAAATTTTTATTGTCTGATCTGCATTTTGACTATTATTTTTTTTTATTCGATAAATTGTAAAATTCTTTTCGGGGGACATATTATAAATATTATTTTTACACAGGTTTCATCATCTATCTATCCCGAATGCATTCAATTCAGTAAAAGTGTATGTCAAAACCAGGTTCAGGGTCTATTATTGTCCTGATTATAATATTCTTGCTTACTACATGTATAGAGCCATATATTCCAAATATTGAGGGATACGAATCACTTCTTGTGGTGGATGGTCTCATCACTGACGAGAACTCTTCTTATTCAGTAAAACTTTCCAGATCAATGAAGGAAGACGGGGAACCAGTTATGGTTTCTGATGCTTCTGTTTCCGTTTCTGATGATATTGGCAACATATTCAACTTTGAAAGTAAAGGAGATGGATTTTACCAATCTGATGTCACCAGGTTTAAGGGAACTGTCGGACGGACTTATACTCTTCATATAACAACAAGTGAAGGTGTAGAGTATAAATCAGATCCATGCATGATGTTTGATGTACCTGACATTGACACTATTTTTTTCGAGAAGGATGAGGTGTTGACGAATAACGGTACAGAGTCGGATATTGGCATTCAGATATATCTGAGATCGAAGGAAGGAGATGATTCGAGATATTACCGCTGGGCGTTTGACGAAACATGGAAATTTAAAGTGCCTACTCCTTCAAGAAGTATATATGTAGATGAGCACCATATCTATATGAATCCTGATGTAAGGGAATATTGCTGGAAGAGCAGAAAATCGGCTGAAATTCTTATTAACAGGACCTATCCTAGTGATACTAAAACCATTCAGAAAATGCCGATTACGTTTATTCCTTCTGACAAATCCGACAGATTACTAATTCATTACAGTATTCTTGTCAGGCAATACTCCATTTCACGAGAAGAGTATGATTTCTGGTATAATTTATCAAAAGTTGATGTAATTGGAGGAGATATTTTTGCTGCGCAGCCCTATTCTGTTTCAAGCAATATTCATGATGTGAATAATTCCGAAAATAAGGTAGTAGGTTATTTTCAGGTTTCTGCTGTTAGGATGAGAAGAAAAGAAATCCCATTCAGAGATATTGTTGGTCTTGAAATGCCATATTATCATTACCCATGCATCAGAATTGAGGATTCGCCTGATATTCTTCCCTGGGTTAAGTTTAATCCACCACTAACATGGGACGATATTCACTATATGTATACAACTTCCGGATACACATTTGTGGAACCGAAATATATCCAGGGTACTCTGAAACTGGACCGGCTGGTGTTCACAAAAATTGAGTGTTCTGATTGCTCTGTTACAGGAACAACAATTAAGCCCGATTTCTGGAAGGACAGTTTCTAATAGATTTTTTGACTTTATTACTTTACAATTCGAGATTCTTTTTGGCTGATATGAGTTAGGTATATAATTAGTATTATTTTTGCTAGCCGGTAAATAATCTCAGTTTAATTTTTACCGGGATAGATTCACAGATTAATGTTTAAATTTTTAACAGGAATTTTTATCGGTCTTCTTTTGGCTATCTCATTTTCGGGATGTGTTGACCCTTATGTGCCGGAATTGAAGGGCTATGAATCGATCCTCGTAGTTGAAGGATTGATTACTGATGACAACTCTTCATACACTGTAAAGTTATCACGATCAGTTCAGGATCAGGATACTGTCCCGGAAGTCATTTCAGATGCAGTCATTTATATTTCTGACGAAAGTGCGAAAAACTTCTATCTCACTAATTTCGGGAATGGACTTTATAAGACTGACAGTACTGAGTTCCGGGGTATGATCGGGAATACATATGTTTTACACATTCAGACGGCAGAGGGAAACTTTTATGAGTCAGAACCATATAAAATGGAGGCAGTTTCTGATATTGACAATATTTATTACGCGCGTGATCAGGAATTAGGTAGTAACGGTACTGTAATGAATGAGGGTTTGAGAATATTCCTCGATTCAAGGGGAGGCATTAATAAGTACTACCGTTGGGATTATGAAGAGACATGGAAATTTAAAGTTCCTTCCCCGAAAAAATATGATTACGTAAATGAAACCATCTTTGTCCCTGTTGCTGATGTAAAGGAGTATTGCTACAAGATGAGAAAATCACAGGAAATTCTTATTTATTCAACTTTTGAAGGCAAGTCTGACAGGGTGGAGGGGCAGAACATTTCATTTATCGATCCTAAGAAATCTGACCGGTTACTTATTCAGTACAGTGTTCTCATGAAGCAGTACTCAATATCTGAAAAGGAGTATGACTTCTGGTATAATATGAAACAGATTAATGAGAAAGGAGGAAGTATTTACTCCATTCAGCCTTTCCCGGTTATCAGTAATATACATAATGTCAACGATCCGGATGAGCGTGTGTTGGGATATTTTCAGGTTTCAGCTGTGAAAGAAAAAAGAAAATTTATTACTTTCAGTGACCTTTCCGGTATGAATTTCCCAATCTACAGAAATCCGTGTAAGCGGGTAGAGATGGCGCCAAAGGATTATCCGAGATCTCTTTATTCTCCCCCGCTAACCTGGGATGATCTGTATGAAATGTATTCAACATCAGGCTATTATTTTGTTGAACCATTCTTCAAAGCCGGGACAGAAGTACTTGACAAAATGGTTTTTGCCAAACCGGAATGTGCTAATTGTGAATTTACAGGAACTATAACAAAACCAGATTTCTGGATAGATTTTAACTGAAATGCAAAACCTGACTCTGTTTGATGAATTTAAAACGTATATCAGAAAAGATGTATTGTTTTTCAGTGCTGTAGTGATTGTTGCCGCTTTATTTAATCAAAAATTATTTTCCCAGGTTATTATTGAAAACCAGGGGGTGACATATAAAGAGAGGCTAATATTAAATACCGATCGCAGTTTATATATAACCGGAGAGAAAGTATGGCTTAAGGTCACAACTTTAAATAGTCTCACCAATACTCCGTCGGACAACAGTAAGGTTGTTTATGTAGAATTCCTTGACAGGAATAACTTCCCACTGAGACAATTAAAAGTAAGAGTTGAGAATCATTCCGGATCTTCAGTTTTCAGCATACCGGAAAACCTGTTATCAGGTAACTATGTTATCAGGGCATATTCAAACTGGATGCAGAACTGGCCTGCGGATCAATTTTGTCATAAAACCATTTCTGTTGTAAATCCATTTGGCAGTTTTGAGAGCCTGGCTCTTCAATCACCTTCATCACTAAATGGTCCTGTTAAAGAAGTTTCCGGGAAAGGAAATACTATCGTTAAACCCGGATCAGAAGATGCCGGGGAGATTCTTTTTAAAATAACTCCGGACAAGTCAGAATATTCCACACGCGAAAAAGTAAAACTTGTGATTGCTGCAACTGACGTTTCGGGTAACCCAATAGAATCTGATCTGTCAGTATCGGTTGCAAAAACCGGTATTGTTAATTCTGAGGAGATGCAGAAATCAGGGTTGGACAATTTGCAGTCATCAACTTCAATGGTTCCGGAAAGTAAAGATCCGAAATATCTTCCTGAGCTTGAAGGTCATCTCATTTATGGTATAATAAGACTTAAAGAGACAGGGGAACCTCTCAGGAACAGCGGTATATCTCTCTCATATGTTGGTAAGATTGCCCGTTGCCAGTTCTCAAGTACAAATAACTTAGGTGAATTCTATTTTGTTGTCAGGGAACCTGGTACAAATGAGATAGTTATTCAGCCAATTAATCCGGATATTACCGGGTACTACATAGATATAAGACAGCCATTCAACAGCAATTTCAGTAACTATCAGCCGTCATTATTCAGAATCGACAGTACCAGTATTGATAAAATAAACAATGCTGTTATAAGTATGCAGATAAATAATCTTTACGAACCTTTCAGGCAGAAAATGCCAGCCACTCCGAAGAAAGCAATTCCTGATTTCTATGGAAAACCGGAGAACACAATTCTTATGGCTGACTATATTGAACTTTCTACAATAAGAGAAGTTGTTAAAGAGATCATTCCAAATGTTTATACCTTAAAGCAGAATGGCAAGCTTGAACTTAAACTGATCAATAAGTTACAAAGTTTGCCGTTCGAAAATAAACCCCTGGTGCTGGTTGATGGTGTCCCAATGTATGATTTTGAGAAAGTACTTGTAATCAATTCAAAGGAGATAGAAAGAGCGGATGTCCTGAACAAGAGATATTTCTTTTCAGAGTATATATTTGACGGGATCTTAAGTTTCGTTACCAAAAAAGGTAATTTGAGCGCCATGGATTTTGATAACACAATATTCAGACAGGTATATGAAGGCTGCTTGCCGAAAGAAGAGTTTTACTCTCCGGAATATTCTACAGATTCATTAAAATCGGGCAGAATCCCTGATTACCGAAACACTCTTTATTGGAGTTCGGATAAATCTACAGATAAGGATGGCAAAACTTTTGTTGAATTTTACACGTCTGACGAGACTACAGACTACACTATCGTTGTCAGAGGGATCTCAGCCGATGGTAAATCAGGTTTTTCAACTGCCTCCCTTAAAGTGAAGCAGGTTCCTTATTAACAAGGGTATATATTATAAAGATAATTACTGCTGCCAGTACTGATACAAGAGCTATCTTAACCCAGCTATAGGGTCTTTCACCCTGCACTTCACCGGTTTTACCATTAATAAGAAACCTGTATACTTTATCTTTATACATATAAGCACTTATCCAGATTGGAAGGAGAATATGCTTGAATGTGATGTTGTTATAAACAGTGTTTAGTGAATGGATCCTCTGGTGGTCACCTCCGATATCTCTGCAGACAGAAGCTCTTATCCTTTCATCCATCTTAATTTTGGCATCATCAAATCCCTCTTTAAGGTCAACCTGGTAACTCTCGGTTTTAAATCCGCTCAGATAACTTTCGCTAAAAGGTAACAGGTCTTCAAGTTCCCATGGTTCAAGTTTTTCCACATACTCCCTTGGAAGTGATTTGCTCGCTACAACCAGCACATCGTCAAATACATTGTCCACATGCCCGCTTACACTGCTCCATCTTATTTTTGTCACTGTACGGGTCTTGACTACCATTTTCCCCTTTTCCATTACTGGTCCGGTCTCTGTGGTTTGATAATTATCTCCCCTTTCTCCGGTATAATCTGAACTGGTATTTGAATCATATGTCCAGTATGGTATGTACAGGCCGGTCAGCTTATCAAGCTGTCTGGCATATTGCTTCAGTTTGTTCGGGGCGAACCATAGCTTATTTATCCAGAGACGGAACTGTTCAAAAGCCCTCTCCTGAGTTATCGAAAACGGTAATAGTGCCTTTGGCTGAATAGAGTGAGTGGAAGTAGCATTTTTTATTACAAGAGGGGACCCGCAGCAAGGACAGGAATCGGAAACTACATTTGGATTGAATGTTGTTTGTGCTCCGCAGCCATTACACTTAATTGTAACAACTTCCTGAACAGCTGATTCTTTCTCAAAATTGCTGAGAAACTGCTCAAAATCGAGTTCTTCTAATACCTGTGTCGAAACCTCTATTTCATTCTCTGTTCCGCATGCCGGACATTTAAGATGATTTGTTCCCGGGGCAAACTGAAGTTTGCCTGAACAACCTTTGCAGACCGTCTCTTTCTGGATGGTGTCAGCTGTTATATATTCTTTTGACATATACTACCAATGATGCGTAAGGCGTTGTATATTAATAGTTAAGCCCCTTCCCTTAAACAATAAGGGAAGGGGTTGGAATTATTTTAGTTATTATTTTGGAGGAAGTGGCGGAGGTACAGCCCCGAAAATATCTGTTAAATCAGCCTGTGTTCCAGCGGCAGACCATTGACCCATTCCCTGTTTCCATACAAGCGTTTCTTTTGTTATCTGTCCCTGGGCAGCCATCTGTTTAAGAGCGTTCAGATCGTAAGGTCCTGACTGTTGTCCGTTCACCGCAACAAAATAAGTTACAGCGCCTGGCACCGGAGGTGGACCTGCCTGTTGCTGCGACTGACCGGGTCCCATTGAGCCCATCTGACCCATCATAGCGTTGGCCATGCCAAAACCCATTCCCATGCCCATTCCAGCAGCGGCACCACCGCCAGCAGGGTTTTTCGCTGCTGCTTCCATCGACTCTGCTACCTGGAATTGAGTAAACTTGCTCATATCACCGATAATGCCCATGCTTGAACGCTTATCGAGTGCGGCTTCAACGTTTTCAGGAAGTGTTATACTGGCAACAAGGAATTTTAACAGATCAATACCATATTCGAGGAATTCCGGTTTCATTTTGTTTTCGCAGAATTTTGAGATCTCATCAAAATTTGATGCCATATCAAGAACCGGGATCTTGCTTTCACCAATGGCATCTGTGAATCTTGTAACAGCAACATTCCTCAATTGGTTGGAAATGCTCTCTGTAGTGAAGTTGCCATCGGTACCTGCAATTGTTTTAATGAAGAGACCGGGATCGGAGATCTTCATGGCATAGTTTCCATTGGCTCTGATTCTGATTGGACCAAACTCCGGATCTCTCAGCATTACCGGGTTAGGTGTACCCCATAACAGATCTGTAAACTGTTTAGTATTTACGAAATATACCTCTGCCACGAACGGGCTGTTAAAGCCATATTTCCATCCCTTCAGAGTGGTAAGTATCGGAAGGTTTTGGGTGTTAAGCGTATATAGGCCCGGAGTGAATATATCAGCAAGCTGACCTTCGTTTATAAAAACTGCGACCTGCGATTCCCTGACTGTCAGTTTAGCTCCTGTTTTTATTTCGTTCTGAAATCTCTCAAAACGATGAACCATTGTGTTATTTGTAGGGTCGAGCCATTGGATAATGTCGATAAATTCCCCGCGGATCTTATTAAATAGTCCCATAAAATCTCCTTTAAAAATTATTATTCAGAATAAGAATTTAAGTATAAATATTACAGCTCCCACCCCTTTCTGTATTCCCTGACAAGGAGTTTGTTAGCAGCTTCATTATTAGTTATCTTCCTGGTAACCGGATCAAATTCAACTCTTGTTCCGGCACGAACTGAAACTATACCAAGGTTTATCATTGTGGAAAGCGCTTCTGCTGAAGCAAAATTTCCCGGAGTATTTTTCGACCCGCCCCTGCAGGCTGCAATCCATTCCTCAAACTTCGGTGGTAAAGCCCCGATCCTTGGTGCCGTAGGTGCTGCCTGACCGGCAGCTGCCTGTGGTGGACGTTGTCCCATCCCTCGTGCTGCAGGCGGAGTGTAGTTTTCACCCATATAGGTTTTCATTTTACTTTCAGGTAATAACCTCCCATCAAGGATCTTGCCTTTGTCGCCTATGTACAAAATTCCGGAATTCCCCATCAGTTTTTTATCTTCCTCCAGCTCAGGAATTGCCGGTGGTCTCATACCTCCGTCATACCAGTATACATCAATTGGTCCTCTTGATCCTTTTGCATTATAATGTACGCGAATCGTTTCGGCAAGAGGAAATGAAAAGTCATTTGGAAAAGCACCTGTAGCGAAGTTCTGTGTTCTGCAACCCTTGCTGCCAAATCCTTCAGCCCATGCAGGAACATCAAGGTCCCAGGCATCGCAGACTGTCCACATAGTATAGTGACCCATATCAGCAAATGATCCTCCGCCGAAATCATACCATCCTCTGAATAGTGTATGAGTGTAGTCAGGGCTATAAGGACGGTCAGGAACCGGGCCCAGCCACATCTGCCAGTCAAAACCAGCCGGTACAGGAGGCAAATTCTTCGGCATTTCAATATTTTGTGTCCACATTGGTCTTGCGGACCATTCATGAACTTCTTTTAATGTGCCAATGGCGCCATCTGCAACCATTTTTTTAATCTGTTCACTTGACTGGTAGCTGTTGAAGGGCATGAAGTAGGTAGCTACGCCAGTCTCTTTTGCAGTTTTTATAACCAGGTCAGATTCATACATCCTGTTTGCCAGAGGCTTATGAGTAATTACATGTTTGCCTTTTTTCATTGCTGCTATGGCAATTGTGGCATGCAGGTGATCAGGTGTCATTATCTTCACTGCATCTATATCTTCTTTTTCGAGCAGTTCCCTGAAGTCGTTGTAAGCTTTTACTGACGGGAACTTATCGGCAGCTCTCTGATTGGCATAAAAGGTTTCGATAACCTCTTTCATTACCATACGTCCGCCCGGGACATAATTAATACCATCCCTCCATTTTGGATTACTCACCAGGTTCCTGATTGTATTCAGGGTTCCAGTTGGTACACTGGTCCCGTTTCCGAAGTTCAGATAATTCCTTCCGTCTGTTTCAGGGTCGCATACTGCAACAATCTGCAGATCGGGGCAATTGATAAGAGGTCCAAGCTCAGCGTGACCCTGCATACCGCATCCGATATGAGCAAGTCTGATCTTGTCATTTGGAGCTACAGAACCGAATTGCTTCCCCAGTACATTCTTAGGGACAATAGTGAAAGCGGTAACTGCTGCCGCAGTACCAACAAATTTTCTTCTGGTTAACATGCGTTTGATTTGTTTTTCCATGATTTAAGTCCTCCCGGTTGATTAGGTAAATGAAGTTCCTGCATTTAAATATACAAAGATTATTTAATATACAGGAAATAAGATGATTGTTTTAATGCCGGCTGAGTAGCAAAGACTAATGCCAGAAATACCAAAGACTATAAAAACTCAATCCTCTCTGTAATGACTCCGGGGGACTATTTAAAATCAGCAGGAACATTCACAAATTGAGAGAATAGAGATAAGAGTGCTCGCTCATTTACTTGGGCAAAGTGTGAGTGTGGGAGCGGGAGCGAGGAAAACAGAGAGAGAGCTCGAGTTCGAGCTGACTCGCTCTCACTCTCACTCTCACTCTGTTTTCAGTACCCGGAGCCGGACTTGAACCTATTTTATCTCATTTGACTTCATTATACTAATATATCAGATATACAGCATATTAAAGATATTTGTTTGTTTATTAGATTTCACTTTATTACATTTGAGTAATTATTAGCACCTAATTAGCACCTACTTTTAGTTTATGTAAAGAGGTATAAAACACTCAAATATGGCACAAATAGTATTTTATCTTAAATCAGAAAAGCTCGATAAACAAGGTAAGGTTTCTCTCCTGGCTCAAATAACCAGCGATTATAAACCCTATAGAATGAAGTTGGGAAAAGTACGAGTCCGTGACTGGAATAAAAAAAACCAGAGATTAAAGCTTTCTTCAGTAACTTCAAAAGAGTATGATGAAAACTCAAGAATGAATTCATTTATTGATGAAGTTGAATCACAGGCCAGAATACTGTTTAATAAGGTTACAAAAGAAAGAAGGAAGCCATCAGATTTTGAGTTGACAAATCTTCTGAATATTCCTGAGGTATCTACTGTCCTTAAATCTACTTCAGTAATGGATGTTTTTGACGATTTTATCGAATCAAACAAATCGGATAAAGCTAAAAATACCATAAAAGGATATACAACTATTAAAAACTTCCTGATAAGATTCCAAGATGGTACAAATTATACTTTAACTTGGGAGAATATGGATGTAAAGTTTATTGATAAACTTAAGAAATACACATATTTAACTGAGAAGAAACAACTTAGTTATTATGCAAAGATTACAAGAGTCCTATCGACATTTCTTCATTGGTCTGAAGACCGGAATTATTATCACGATAATATTTATCCTAAACTAAAATCTGAAGAAGCTGAAAAAGAGGTTGTTTTTCTAAGTATGGATGATTTAATGGTGTTAATGGATTATAAATTTGAAATAAGCCGATTACAAAAAGTTCGTGATCTATATTGCTTTGCTTCCTTTACAGGGCTTCGTTACAGTGATGTGGTTTCATTAAAGCGTGAGCATATTAATAATAAGATGTTAACTAAAACACAAGTCAAAACTGGGTATGTTAAAATGATACCTTTGAACGACTTTGCTCTCAAAATCCTTAAGAAATATGAAGAAGATGAAAATCCATTACCAAGAATGTCGATCCAAAAAATCAATGATTACATAAAGGAATGCTGTAAAGCCATAGCACAAAAGCAATTGCCAAATACCGGCTTTAATGTGCGGGTGATAAAAAAAACTGTGATAGGTAGTGAAACCACGGAAGAGTCACTTCCTCTACATGAAGCAATAACCTTCCACACGGCAAGAAAAACCTTTATTACAAATAGCATAATGTTAGGAGTAAACATAAAAGCATTACAGGATATGGGAGCTCCTAAAAAAGAAAAGGATCTTAGAAAATACTTAAAGATTACAGATGCATTCAAAAGCCAGGTAATGGACAATACCTGGAATGTTTTGAGTTTAAACCATATACCAAAAGAGCTTATTTCTCAAAATTAAAGTTCTGCTGTTTTTTTTTCTCACAAGCTAGGTCAAAATCTGAATCAATAATGTTTGTAGATTTATATTTGGTTCAAAAGTTAGCATTACTTTTTAATAGACTATAAACCCCAATTATTAAGGTTTATCATACAGTAATAAGTAATGGCAAGAAGCAACGCCCTTTCAAGAACAAATGGGCATAAGGCTAACCAAGAAGCTCGATTAAGAAAATAGATTGTTTGACTATTTCCTCACTTGAAGGGAATTCTCCAAACACCAATAGTCTGAAATCATTTTCATATGAATATTTTATCTGATCCCAGATTACAGTAAAATTTTTAAACAGAGGTGATTCCGTGTAATCGGAGTTATACCAATTCTCCGGATCAAAAAACCTGGTTTTTTCCTCCTCAAACATTCTTATAAAATCTGCTCTGAACCTTGATATATTCTCAGGATCTTGGAATGCTGGAGTATTTATTAAGTAGTAGATATCGTAGAAATGCCGGACTTTAGCTCTTATTCTTTCAACACCATCATCATAGAAAGAAAGCCTGATTAGCGAAAGAATTTTTTCAATAAGGGTAATCCTTGGATCTAAAACAAGTAGTTCGAATGGATGGAGATTAAATTCAGTAAGTGGTCCAATGTTTTCAGTCTCGGTTAGAAATTGAGCTATCATGGAGTTTACTGGATGTAAATTATACGGAACAGGGTTGGCAAATGAATTGATCTCAAGTATTAATTTGTCATGAAGGCCAATTGAATCATTTTTTGTAATCCTATCGTAATTGTAAGCTGTCTTCCGGAAGTTTTTCTGTTTACTTGTTAAGTTTGGAATTTCTATTTCAGTGAAACCTGAAGTTAATTCTTTCTCCACCTTCCTGATCATAACTCTCTGCTGAGTTTCTGTCTGTCCTTTTGATTTTAGGATTGCAAGATCTACATCCTCAGAAAATCTATTTATCAACTTATGAACCTTTGAAAGTGAGGTTCCTCCCTTAAAAATTACCTTATTTTTGAACTCAGACTGAGAAAGTCTTTTAAGAATAAGAGTAACCCAGTAATCTTTTTCTACAAATTCATCTCTGATCCCGAGATGCTCACTGGCGGCTCGTATTGCATCACTAAAAGTTTCTTTGTTTTCATGCAGTGTCATGATATTCTCCATTTTAGTTTATTATTCAGTACTGCCTCACTAATATTAAAGTTATATTCAGAAACAGTATTTAATGACTCAAGTAGCTGCTTTGTATTATTTTTTGAACTTATCTGGTCAACTATTGCCCCTGTCAGAGCTCTGGTCCCGGGATTGTATTTTAGAGCATATTTGATTAAAAGATCAAGATTTTTTTCTGGCAACATTCCGATTATCGGAATTAACCTTTGGCATGATTTAGAAACGTCTGAATCCGGAATCCTTTTTATGAATCTGATGGCATCAAGTATTTGAAGAATATTAATATTATCACTGGTGATTGTATTTTTCTGCCTGATGAACCGGATATTATATTTCCCTCTTTTTTTAGGTTTCTTGTCAATATTTGTTCCAATCTGGATGGTATTCGATATCTGTGTTGTTAGCCCAAGTTTATTAAATGCACTAATCCCGGTAAGATACCCTATTATCTTTTTATCGTCTTCAAGAAGATCTTTTACAATCTGATATTCTGCTGGCCTAAGCGATCCGAATTGTGATATTTCAGGTTTATAGAACTGTCCTTTTGAGAGCCTGACTATTTTCCCTGCTGAGACCAATCTGTTTAATGACATTTTAAGGGCACTCAGATTTTTCACCGGTATATCAAAATCACTATAGGTGAAGACATAACCAGTCTTAAACCTGTTAATCTTATTTATAACTATATCAGATACTTTCATCGAATTGTCGGTTTATTGCAAATATATGAAATGTGACGTATTTACCGGCAAAAACGTCACATATATTTTTTATATAGAGTAAAAGCATTTTTTTCTCACAAGCAACATCAAATTTCGATTTATAGTTTTAACACTTAAAATTACTTAGTCCCAAAGAGATGAATTTGTTGACACAGGAATTTAGCTGAGTATATCATCCGTACTTTATTTGAAGAAATGAAGAAGTTTTTAAGGGAAAAAACGTGATTAAGAATTTTTTCAAATACAAAATAGGTGTTAGTCACTACCATTTCGGCGCAAAAGCCCATACCGAAATGATTGATTATACATTTTTGCTCCCATGCAAAAATGAGATGGGAAGAGATAGGAATTATTTGTGAATACTGATAAGCCCCTGAAAAACAATAAACTATAATAATCAAATAAGCATCATTTATTATTAAAACAGGTATTGTTAATTGCTTGTAACATACAGATTATGAATGAGAAAGATTAAAAATATTTTGAAAAAAGATCTTAAAATGTTTGGATAACATCATTAATATTTGTAAATTTATGTATGTTAAGTAATTGACATACAGCGTTTAGAGTTTCATTTGAAACCATATTTAATTTGAATTTAGAAGGTGAGGCACACCGTAAAAACTGACTAACAAAATGAAAAAAGAACAGCTTCAGGAGATGTTTAACGAGATGTTAAACCGCAAATTAGATGAATCTTGGGAAAAACCTTGGTTCGTTCCTGTGACTCAAAATTCAGCCGCTACAAATTACAAGACCGGCCACCAGTACAAAAACGGAAATTTTATCTTTCTGCTTTTCGCTTCAATGTTTAAAAATTTCAGTACTCTTCAGTTTATGACTTTTAAACAGGGATTAAGCCTGGGTTATCTTGTAAACAAAGGAAGTGAAGGCTTACCGGTATATTTTTACAGTTTTTCATTTTACAAGATGGTAAACGGGCAGAGAAAAAATCTTCCTGAAAGTCCATATAATACCTGGACAACAAAGCAGTTAAACGATGCTAAGATTATAAAGCTTCCGTTTATTAAAATTCATCACGTTTTTAATGTAGCTCAGTTTTCAAACATCCAGACCGGAAAAAGCTTACAAACAGTGATCAATAACACTTTGTTAAATGAGACAGAAGGCAAAGGAAATATTAACTCAAATCCTGAAAGAATTCTGGAAGGTTGCGAAAAAGTTCTTAATGGCTGGGAATGCAAAATTAATCTGGTCCCCGGTTCAGATCGTTGTTTTTATAGTCCGATGGAAGACCTTATTCAGCTAACTGACAGACCGCAATTTAAAAACAATGAGTTTTTTTATGCTACGATGTTACATGAAATAACACACAGCACCGGCCACGAAATCAGAACCGGGAGAATAAAAAAGTTTAATGAGAGCTATAAAGACCATAAACAGGCCTATGCAATTGAAGAACTGGTGGCAGAAATAAGCTCCGCCTTCATTATGGCCAGCAATAATTTTGCTCCTGAACAGCAAAAAATTAACTCAGCTGTTTATCTGCAGGGCTGGAAAGAGAGCCTGAAAGAAGATGAAAATCTGGCTTTCAAAGTATGCGGTGAAGCTTACAAAGCTATCAGTTATATAGCTGAAAGATTTCCTGAAGCAGTTCCACATTTCAATATTAAATCAGAAAGCCATAACGAGGTTGAAGAAGTGGAAGAAGTTGAAATGGTCAGTTAAAAAAAAGCGGGGGTGGGAACCCCATCCCCGCTTACTTTTTTTAAACTTTTAATTATAAAAAGGTGAGACACACCGAAAAAACTGTTTAATCTTATGAACTTTATTAATGCAAAATTCAAAAGCAAATGCGCTGAGACAGGCGCAACAATCGCAAAAGGCGAAAACTGTTTATTTGACAGGATTAGGTAAAAGGTTTACTGCAGATCTTCAGAATTTCTGGCGCGGACAGAAACACTGCTCTGGCGAAACGCTTTTTGATAATTTTTGCCAAACAAATAATATTTAATTTAACCTGAAAGGTGAGACACACTGGAAAAACTGTGTAAAACATGGAAAATTTAGAAAATGTAAAACCCGAAAAAAGATCCTTAAACAATGAGTTTTTAGGATTCCGGGGATCTGAAAATTATTACAGACATTCATCCATTTTTTCAAAATTCTTTTTAACTGATGGGGTGAAGCATATAACTGATAAAATAGGACTATGCTGGTTTTTAGACACGGTTCTTTCTTATCAGGGTGAAAGGGTGGTTAAGTCTATAAAGTTTCAAATTTGGACCCTTGAGAGGATTACAGAGGGAGAAAACGCCGGGCAGTGGAAGGTTGTCATGTATTTAGATAAAACGCCTGTTATAAAGCAGCTTTTTAGTTCAATTTCGTTAACTGATGATTACGAAGAAAATTTTGACGTCTTTAAAATCTACCTGGCTGATAATGTTCTGTTTCTTCCGTCAGAAAACTAGGCGGGCGGATGGCCAGCCGTTAACATCGAGAAACGGCTGGCCATTAATGTTTTTGACCATGGGACGATAAAAATCTTAAATTTGTGGAAACGATGGAAACAGATATGAAAGAGGTAATTTTCAGAAACGACTGGAACCAGCTTGGGGAAAAACAAATCGTGGGTGTATTTAATGAACACTTCACCGGTGTTACAATTCAACCTGGCGAGAGTATTATCAAGCGCTTAAAAATGATGGAGGTTTGCACCCTTGAGATTCTGGAGGACAGGAGCAGCTCCACTGTTTACCGTATCCGACAGACTGATGAAGTCTTCCATGTCTTCCAGCCTGACGGGAAACTATTTAGTTACACGACCGAAGATTATTACCTGCAGAAGCCAATTGATGATCTTGTAAAAGAATACTCTAAGAAAGATCCAATCTTTAAAATTGAAAAGGTCAGCGATTTCAAAGAGATCATTCATCATTTAAAAACTCCAAAATTCCGTGCTCTGTTTGTCGATGGGACGTATGATAAGATGGAATGGATCGATCAGCCGCCGGAAGATATAACTCAAATAGAGAAGCTTATGAAAAAGATGGGTGCTTTTTACACATCTTACGTTAAAAAATAGCTGTATGCCCAAAAGGAATTTTAATACAAATTTAACCAGGCAGGAGAGGGAACGGATCGGGGAACTGGTTTAAGCTCTGCGGAGCGACTCAGGGATTAGTCAAAAGGATATGGCTTTTAAGGTTGGGGTTTCTCCGGCGCGAATCAGCCAGATCGAGAAGGGAATGTTAGACTATCGAGTAGACACGTTGATAGTAGTAATGGGTCACTTTGGGCGTAAGATATGTTTTATGTGATATTTCTTAGACTTTCTAAAAGAGCTGAGCATCTTCATGAGTCTTTCACCCTACTTTTTTGGTGTGATCCTAATTTCTGTAAATATCAGAAATTTTACATTTACCTCTTTCTCTGGCCAAAGTTGATTAATTTAATCCTCAAACGTGATTACTAAGGTTTATCCTTCCTTTATTCACTTTATGTCTTAATAAGTTTGCTAGAACTGTTGAAATTAATCGAATACTTCGGATTAAACGACCTCTATGTTTCATATATTTGTGTATATTCTTCCTGCTATGAAAAATGATCGATTCGATAATATTATCAATGAAATTGTTGATCAGTATGCTTATGCTGACAACACACAAAGACCTTGGATTATAGGATTCAGTGGTGGTAAGGATTCTACAGTCTTACTTACTTTAGTGTGGAAGGCGCTTGTAAGGATAAAAGAAACATTCCCCTTCCCATTTCAGTTGAGAAGGCAGATATATGTAGTTTGTAATGATACGATGGTAGAAAATCCAATCATTACGGAATACGTATTTGACGTTCTGAGGTATATAGAAAGAGCTGCTAAGGAACAGGATTTACCAATTTTTGTTAAAACCACAACTCCGAAACTAGAGGACAGCTTTTGGGTTAATGTTCTTGGTAAGGGATATCCTGTCCCAAATAGTTCATTCAGATTTTGCACAGAGAAACTTAAAATCAAACCAACATCCAAATTTATTCTTGATCAGGTCGATGAGATGGGAGAAGCAATTGTACTCATCGGAACACGATCTTCTGAAAGTGCCAGCCGAGCTAAATCTATTAAGAAGCATGAAATCAAGGGGAGAAGACTTACCAAACATCCATTAAATCCCAACACTTTTACTTATGCTCCAATAAAGGAACTATTACTTGAAGAAATTTGGTATCTTATAAATTCTTTCCCTTCACCATGGGGTTATGATAATTCTCGACTATTTCAGATTTATTCTGATGCAAGTGCAGATGATTATGAATGCCCTACTTTAGTGACGAATAAAGACCATTCTTCATGTGGACAGAGTCGATTTGGATGCTGGATCTGTACTGTAGTTAAGGAAGATAAGTCAATGAGAGCTTTAATTAGTAATGGTTTCAACTGGCTCCAACCTTTGTTGACTTATAGAAATGATCTTAATGCTGGAAGGAATGTATCAGAAAACCGTCGACCAGAAAGGAGAAATGGTCAAAATGCAGTTGATGAGACTGGACATAATCAAGGTAATTATACGGATGTATATAGAGCAAAAATGCTTAGAAAGCTACTTGAAACTCAAAAATTGGTTCAAGAAACGAAACCTCATATAGAGTTGATTTCGAGTCAAGAGTTAATAGCTATCCAGGTTACTTGGTACCGAGATGGAATATTTGATTTCAAAGTAAGTGATATTTATAGTTCTGTATATGGACGTGAAATTTTTATTGATAACATGAAATTCAAAGAAAAGATTATTCTTGAAGAAATTTGCCAATCTAATCCTCAAGACTATCATTTGATAAATGATCTTTTATCACTTCAAAGAAGTAAAACGATATTAATGAATAATTATGGCCTGCAATCAGATCTTGAAAATCGCTTAATTAAAGCTTATAAATTGAAGAAATAATGTTTATTAATGATATAATATTAAGGAATTTTAGGATATACAAGGGGGATCATCGAATTTCATTTGAACCCGGAAACAAGAAAAATGTATATGTAATTTCGGGAGATAATGGATTTGGGAAAACAACCATCTTAACCTCACTAGTTTGGTGTTTGTATGGTAAATTAATGGGTGATGTTGATGAGAAATTTAAAAGAGAAATTGCTGACTCCCTAGGTTATAAGAATTTTGCTATTACAAATTTAAATAAATCACTTTTACTCAAAAGTAGTCTTTATGAAATAGGGGATGATGAAAAAAATAGCATAATTAAAAATGGATATTTAAATTTAGACCCTCTTCATTCAGAATTTAAAGCTTACAACGAATATTCGGTTTCTGTTGTACTTTCTGGTGTTTTTCTTCCCACTGTACAATGTGACAAACTTACAATAACTCGTTCATACGATGTTTTTCTAGGAAAGGAATCTATATCAATCTTAGTCGACGGTAAGGAGAACGAATTAACAAAAGAGGTAGGTCCGGAAATATTTATAAATGATTTTATTCTTTCAAGGGAGATTGCTAAGTTTTTCTTTTTTGACTCAGAAAAAATTGTATCATTAGCTGAAATGAAATCTATTGAAGATAAAAGGAAATTAAGTATTGCTTATAGTGAAGTTTTAGGGATTAAGAAATACGAGGATTTGAAAAATAACTTGGAAAATCTGAGGATAAAATTTCGACGGAAATCTGCTGATTTGAATGACCGTAATAAATTAAATAAACTACTGAAGGAGTGTGAAGATCTGGAGAAGCTTATGGATCTTTTAAAAAATAAGCAAATTAATAATGATGTTGAAATATTAAATAAGCGCCAAATTTCTGAACAATATCAAGAAAAATTAATTCGCGAGGGGAATGGGATAAGCGTTGAAGATCTGATAAAAGCAAAAGCTTTAAAAGATGAACTGAAATCGAAAGATATTCAAATTAAAAATAAACTTAAGGAATTGTTGGAACTAGCCCCATTTGCTATTGCCGGTAAAAAATTTATCAATACGTATAATCAAGTTATTCTTGAAAAATCTAATATTCAGGGTAATTATGATAATACCAAACTCAATGATAGGATTAAAAAAATTCAAAAAGAATTAAGTAAACGACTCAAAAATAAGTCAAATGGGTTTAATAACACCAAGGTGTCTAAAATAATCGAGGAAGTTTTCAACGATTATCTGTTTGCGAATAGCCCAGCCCATGAGAATACTTCTTCACTCTTAGATTTCACTTCTAATGAGTCTGAAGAATTCAAATCGATTTATGAGAATATTAAGTTTTCTTATAATCACATATTCAGGCAGTTGGTCAAAGATGATAAGAATAATAAAATATTTCTTTCTAAGACAGTTCGAAAAATTTCTATGGCAGAATCAAATGAAAATGATTTATTAATAAAAGAAATACGTTCTGCAAAAGCAAAAGTTGATAAAGGGATTCTAGATCTTGAGAAGGATAATCGAAAAATTTCGGAGGATATTGGCAGTTTTCAAAGAGAACTTACAATTAAGAATAAACTAAAAGCTGAATTATCTAAAAAAGTGAGTGTTGATGAGAGTGATAAGTTAAAAGATGAAACTGCTGCAAGATTGATCATTGAGTTGGATGAATTCTTAGTCAGATTAAAAACTGAGAAAAAAGGTTCATTAGAATTTAATATAAAGCATGAACTTAATCGACTCATGCATAAGTCTGATTTTATTGATAGTGTAGTTGCCGATATAAAAGGAGATATTATCGATATCAATTTATTCGACAAGGAGAAAATTGAAATTAAAAAAGAAAAACTCTCCAAGGGTGAACAACAACTTTATGCCACAGCAATACTTAAAGCACTTGTTGATGAATCTGAAATTAAGTTTCCTATTTTCATTGATAGTCCACTCCAAAAGTTTGACAAGAAACATTCAAATAAGATTGTTACTGAATTTTATCCAAGTATTTCAGAACAAGTAGTAGTTTTTCCGTTACTTGGAAAAGAATTGTCTGCAGACGAATATTCAGCTTTGCTTCCATGTGTTCAAGGAGCGTATGTTATTCAAAATCAACTTAACTATTCGTTAATTCAAGAAATTGTTCCTGAGACATTATTCAACAACATACAAGAAATCCATGTTTACTCATATAAAGACATCAAAAAAGAATAAGTTAATAGTTACTGACCTTAGCCGTAAGCTAAATCTGGGGACAGAGAATATTGTTGCTAGAATCGCCTTTGCTTATTCAATTTCAAAAGATAGAAAATTTACTGTTATTGAGATAAAAGATTCTCAAGGTAAGGAATACAGCAAAAATGTTCTTTTTGGGAACAACTATCCATTTTATTTAGCACTTCTATGTACACACTATGGAATACATAAAACCAATCGAGATATTCCAAAATATTTTAAGATACATATTGATGATGGTCTAGAACTTTTAGATCAAGAACTTAAATCAAATCCGAATTTAAATGGATTTGATTTTATAACTGAGAAAATAGAAAATGGATTGGCTGAAATAAATTTTTAGATGTTAAAAGATGTCCCTTTTAATATTGTCTATACAACTGGAGAATTTGAACCTGCAGAATTCTTCTTAGATGGTCTATTAGAAAGTAATCAATTTGATCTTGCTTTGGGTTATTTTAGTTCTTCAGGAATTCAGGCACTTTCATTGGGTTTTGCATATTTTATCTATAATGGAGGCACGATGAGAGTACTAATTAATGATACTCTCTCATTTAAAGATAAAGAAGCAATTCTACATGGCATTGCTGATCCGACTCCAGAAATGCTTGGTTTTGAAGAGGAGATTACTAGGGATGTTTTGAAACTTGCTGAAGTACTATCGAAATTTGATTTGCACTTTTTTAAATGCCTTTCTTGGTTGATTTCGACAAAAAGAATTGAATTTAAGGCCATTGTACCATTAAACGAATCGATTGGAATTGCCCATCATAAATTTGGGATTTTCAAGGATAAAAATAGAAACAAAATTGCATTCACTGGGTCTACTAATTTTTCCCGGCAAGCTTTATTTAATAACTTAGAGTCAATAAGTTGCTTTAAATCTTGGACAGAGGAAAAAACAGAAAATGAAAGATTGAATTATTATGATAAACTTTTTTCCAAAATCTGGGATGGTCTGTCCACGGCAACAAAATTGATCCCAATTGAAAAGGTTAAGACTATTATTACAAATAATTTTCAAGTTAATAACATTGACGAATTGATCGAAGAGGAAATTAATCTAATTGAAGATTTTAGGAGCAGGGGAATTACATCACCTTCACTTGCTTACAAGCTTAGTATATTATTGGACCGCTTTAAAAAGGAAGAATTACATCCTCATTTTCCAGATCATAAAGAACCTTGGAGTTATCAAAATGAGGCCCTTTCGAATTGGGAAAAGGCTGGAAATGTTGGGTTTTTCGAAATGGCAACAGGAACTGGAAAGACCATAACTGCATTGAATTGTGCACTAAAGTTATATAACATTGAAAAGCAAATACAAGTATTAGTCTTAGTTCCCACAATTACTCTAGCTGAACAATGGAAAACAGAAATTGAGGCTTTTAGATTTGATAATATTATTATCGCTAACAGTAGAAATCCAAACTGGGCTGAAATTATTATTCAGCAAATCAATAAGTCTCTTCTAACTTCCTCCTCCTCATTTATTATTACGACTTATGCCACTTTTAACCTTCCAAGATTTCAAGCAGTTATTACTCGATTATCACCATCTACGTTAATAATTGCAGATGAAGCTCATAACCTAGGAACATTTAAAACACAAAAGAATTTTCCACTCAAGTTTAAACGACGAATTGGATTATCTGCAACACCAGAAAGGCATTTTGATGATGATGGTACTAAAAGCATTCTTTCTTTTTTTAACGCTCTTGAAAAACCGACATTTGAATTTAGTATGCAGGAGGCTATTGATAAGGACTTTCTTTGTAAATATTACTATTACCCTAAAGTAGTTGAACTTACCGACATTGAACTAGAGGAATATATTAGAATCTCAAAGAAACTCTTAAAGTTCTTTAACTCAACAAGAAAGGATTTTATTAATAATCCCATAGTTAGTGCTTTGTTGTTAAAAAGAAAAAGAATTATTCATAAAGCTCAAAGAAAGCTTCAGGTATTTCGCGAGTGTTTGGAACAAATCTTACTTTTAAAAGGGAAGATTAACTTTACATTAGTCTATGTACCAGAAGGAAAGTCTAATTCAATAGATCAGGAGGATAGAATTTTGATAAATGAATATTCAAATGTATTATCAAATGAGTTTGGAATTAAGCAACATCAGTTTATTGGGGCAACAAAAGATAGAGAGGAAATTCTAAGTCAGTTTGCTTTAGGGAAGATTCATGTTTTGACAGCTATGAAATGCCTGGATGAAGGAATTGACGTAAAACGTACTGAAGCCGCAATTTTTTGCGCAAGCACTAGTAATCCAAGGCAATTTATTCAGAGAAGGGGAAGAATCTTGAGAAAACATCCTGATAAAAAGATAGCATATATTTATGATATGATAGTAGTCCCGGAGCTTAGTGAGGTGAATTTTTCTTATAGTATTGGAATGGAACGTACTATTCTGCAGAATGAATTGAATCGGGTTAGAGAATTTGCGTCAATGGCTGAAAACAAATGGCAGGCGTTGAAGTCCTTGGAGGAAGTAGCATCTTTATATAACATTGATATATTTTCAACATAAAATCTATTCTTATGGCAATAAAAAATGCAGAGGTAATGCGACAAATTGAAGAGATGTTGCATGAACTCAAAAAACAGGACAAACAACAATATAACATTGTTCTTGCATTGCTGAGCGAAACATTTGTAGAATACAATACAGGCAAGAGCAAAAGTATTGATAAAAAATTGTATGAGATGATAGATGTTGAAGTAAGGTTTAAAACGGCTAAGAACTAAATATATGATCATAAGAAGAATTGAAATAGAAAATTTTCTTTCCTATTATGGGAAGAATAATTTCGAATTCGAGATTGGACCATCAATTATAATCGGCCAGAATAATACGGGGAAATCAAAACTGTTTGATGCTTTTAATTGGGTTCTTTTTGATCGTGCTTATAAGACAGAGATTGAGAAATGGGAGTGTACAAAGGATTGGGGGAAAGAGATTATAAATAATCTTGCTAAAAAAGAATGCAAAGCTGGAGGAACAGCTGAAACTTCAGTAAGTATACTATTTAATGATGAGGAAGAGAATAAATACTATTTAACTCGAGAATTCAGAATCAAAAAAAACAATGATAAAACTTGGGAAATTCCCAGAAATAGTGAACTATCATTAAGTATTACTGAGGCTATAACAGGAAACAGTAAGAATTATTATGAAAATGATGCTGAGGAATATTTGAAATCTATATTTCCGGAAAACCTTTCAAAATATTTTCTTTTCCAAGGTGAAAGTATAAGTCAGATAATGAGTTTGAATAGTCGATCAGCATTTTCTAAAGCTCTGACTGATTTGTCAAGAATAGAGGTTTTTGAGAGTGCAAAAAGGTATACAGAGAAGGTTGTTAAAATCTGTAAAAAAGAATTTGAAGAGAAGGAAGATTCAGATAAAGCGCTGCAAACAAAAAAGAATGACTTGTCCTTAGATATTCAAAAATTTAAAATAGACCTTGGTGATCAAGATGATCTCTTTAATAATAAATGCCGAGAAAGAGACATCGCAAAAACAGTTTTTGACAAAAAAAGTGATGAACTTAAAAAATATGAGGAGTGTGCCAAAATTCTACGAGAGATTGATTATTTGCAGAGCCAGTGGCAGCAAAGAAATGAACTCCGCCAAGCAATAGTTGATTCTCAGAAAAGGGAAATTTTTGATCGTTGGATGTATGCTGGTACTGAAAACATATTAAAATCCTTTCTAGATTTTTATAAAAGAAATAAAACTGACAAAAAAATTCCGGAACCTATCCGACAAGAATTTATAAAAGAAATGCTTGAGGATAAAAAATGTAAAGTCTGCCTCACCTTGGCACCATTAGGTTCTAGGGAGTATAAAAATATTCAAAGCCATTTAAGTGATAAATCACTTGATAAAGAAACTGAACTAATAAATCAGTTGAGTATGGTTGCGGATAATATGCAGGACAAAGTAAATAATATAGTCTCTGAACTACAGAAATATTACGAAAAATTGGAAAAAATTGATGAGGAGATTAAAACTTTAATGAAAAGAAAAAAGCTAAAGATGATGAATTAAAAACTGTTAAGCCGTCAGATGTGTCTGAAGATGAATTAAAATCAAAGAACTTTAGCCAACTACAAAGAGATTATGAGACCGCTAAAAACGATTGGGAGAAATGTAAATTTGCTATAGATCAAATTACAGGAAAAAGAGAGTATATAAAGAAACAATTAGATGAAAAGCAGGAGGAATATGATTCACTTATTGGACATTCTTCAAATATTGTTGAAAGGGATAAATTTCTCTTAGCAGAAAAAATCAACAAAAGTGTTAGTCAATTCCACGCTATCTTTCTTTCGAGACTTATAAGCGATATAGAAAAAGAGTCAAATATTTATTTTCATAAGATGACTGAAAAAAATTCAGCTCTATCAGGGAGTGTTAAAGTTGATTATGAAAATCAGGAAGTTTATACAGTTGATGAAGCAGGGAATAGATTGCAAAATATTAATCAAGCAAATAAGGTTTCCCTTCAGATTGCTTTTGTTGCAGCAATTCTTTCTGTTTCAAACAAATTCTGGAATACTTACTTTCCCTTTATTGCTGATGCTCCAATTTCAGCACTGGGTGGAAATAATAAGGTGACAGCTGTTGAAACTATGATTGAAATATTCAATCAATCTATTATTATTTTGAAAGATGATGCTGTAACCGAAGATCCAGATAATCTTAGAAATGACTTGATTAGAGGCCTAGTTCAAAAGAATAAAGGCATAAAAAATGCATATGAACTTAAAATGACTGGAGATACCCTGCATGAACAACAAACTAAATCTTATAAAATAAAATGATAGAGCCAACTGTATTTATGAATATAGATTCTTTTCATTACGAAAACACCTATAAAAGACTCTGTCAGTCTGAGACTGGTAAGTCAAAAAAAGAATTGACCTTTCCGACTATGTGGGAATTATTTGTTTGGGGGGCGATTCTAGGATACCTGAATCAGTGCCAAAAAGATATCGAAAAACGATATCATAATCCTCCATTCAGATGGCAGATGGTAAAAGATCCTCATCAAAAACTGTTAATTTTAATGGCTATTGAATCTGTCAAATCATTTGATATTCTTAAAACACCTGAAGAACTTAAAAAGAATATCGAATTGCATTCGAATGGAGGTCTTGATTTAATTCATAAAGAAATGGCTCTTGATCCTTTAGCTTATCAGAATACAGAAAGTTTAATTTATGAAATCCAAAAGAGATTTCTGGGGTAGTAAAAACCAATATTTAAAAATTGTAGAAGTTTAATATTAAATTATATCTAGATGGTTTCAATACTATTTAATAAGGAACAAAACGAAGTTTTTGATAAGCAGCTCGGTGAATTTTCTGATGAAATAAAGGTTTGGCGAATAATTAATGAATTTGCCCCATGTATTATAATACTTATCCCTACTTTTTGCCTAAGTTTTTTGCCGGATGATAGAGTCTCCTTTCACAATTTGTTTCTAAATGGATCATTTTCATTATTAGGAATTAATATACTTTTTAGCATGTCTATATTTCTTATTAATTCGGTAAGGCTAAAAAATGTAAAAATTGAATCACAAATTATTCGCTTAAGAATTAAGTTAATAGTATATCTCTGTTTATTATTGATTTTAGGAACAATAATTTACTTTATACAGATAGCTTTTGCTATTGATACATGGCCGAAAATAGTATTTGTAGTAGTTACTTCATTTCTAATTTTATACTTCTCTATGGGAATTGGAAAAAGAATCTTTTTAACAAGAGATGAGTTAGTAGGTAAAAGTTATGGAGAAGATGTAATTGACAATGTTAATGAATTAAAAAATTCAGTAGATGACCTCAAATAACAATTTTATAACTGCAAAACGAGTTATTCAGAATAACCAAGAGTTCCTGATTGGTACTTTCCAAATTCGGCAAATAAGAAACTTTACTAAATATACTCAACATTTAATTGTTGGATTTGAGGAGGTTGATGGTGATCAAAAAGTATTTGAGAATCAGAATCAAATAAAGCCTATATACAATCCTGAAATACAAAGGAGAACTAATAGTAGTAAAGTGGAAAGAATTGCAGACTTTTTAACTAGTGATCCTAATGCAATGTTTCCAACTAATATTGTAATTGCTATACCGAGTCAGGTAATTGATGATTTCAGTGATGAAGATGGAACCATAAAGTTGACTCTAAATCAGATTGTAAAGGCCGAACTTGAAAAAGAAGATGGTACGGTATATCTTACCATAATAGATGGACAACATAGGATTAAAGGGATTGAAAGAGCAATTGAAAGGCTTAATTCTGAGATAAACGATCTTTCACAAGTACTAAAATCGAGTACAAATGATGTTTTAATAAAAAAACTTGAGTATCAGCAAAAACTATTGGATAGGTTATTAAGTTTTGAACTTTTGGTTACATTCTTTATTGATCCAACATTAGAATATCAAGCTATGATATTTTCCACTATTAATAAAACTCAAACAAAAGTGCCTGAGAACTTAGTGTATAGCCTATATGGGTTAACTAAAGATGATTCTCCTCAAAAAACTTCATTAGAAGTAGTTCTTGCATTAAATGGAATTGAAAACTCTCCATTTTTTAATAGAATTAAATTAGTAGGTGGTAATTATAAGAAAGGGTTGATCGTTCCTTTATCCCAAGCTACTATGGTAAAATCTATTTTAAATGACATTTCAAATAACTCCAGAGAAGCAGAGACAGATCGATTTAAAAAGAGGACAGAGTTAAAAGTAAATCCCAAAAACCTAACATTTAGAAAATATTATGCTAATAATCAGGATTATATGATTGTTCGGATACTATACTCATATTTTAATGCTGTAAGAAACTCCTTTATAGATCAAAATGGAAATTCATTTTGGGAAATAAATACTGATGGTAATATTTCAAACATCTTACATACAAATGTAGGTTTTCAGGCTTTACTTAAAGTTTTATTTGATTTATTAAAGATTATTCCAGAGGAAAAAAGAGATGATAAAACAACATACGAAGCTTATTTGTCAAAAGCACAAAAGATTAATTGGGCAGATACAGGTGAACAGAAGAGATATCCATTTACCAGTGGAACAATAAATCTTTTATATTCAGATATTATAACGATGATACTGAAATGAATTTTGCTTGGTGCGAACCAAAAGTGATTATATACTTATCCGGTAAATTTCTATTAGGTATAGAGCCGAATAAATATAATTGAATACTTAAAGACGTTTTCGTGAAGTTTCATTTAACGACCATTTAATCAAACTATTTAAAACCACATATATTACTAATAAAAAGTTCGATTAATCGCTTTTTATTAATCAAAGTTCTTTTTATCTTTGCTGGTACATATATTAGAACTATTATGATTTTTGGGTATGCCCGGGTTTCTACTAAGGAACAGAATTTGAATTTGCAAATCGATGCTCTTAAAAAAGCCGGTTCGGACAAGATCTTTCAGGAGAAAGTTTCCGGTAGATCTCCAAAAAGGCCCGAACTTTTAAAACTACTTGAACAAATCAGACCTGGTGACACTTTAATAGTTTTTAGTGTAGACAGATTGGGCCGAACTACGAGAGAACTGATAATCCTATTAAATGATTTTAAAGAGAAGGACATAACATTTAAAAGTTTATCTGAGGGGATTTTTGATACATCAAGCCCAATGGGAGAGGCAATATTTCAAATTATTGCCATTCTTAAAACTATGGAAGTAAACGTGCTAAGAGAAAGAACAATTAAAGGAATAGAAGCAGCCAGGGCACGAGGTATGAAGGGAGGAAGACCGGCCGGATCTTACAACAAAAAGAAAGCTTCTGCTGTTGTTGCGCTCTATAATCAGAAAAATACAATTAATTTTATTGAGGATAATCTAAATATAAGCAGATCAACAATATATCAATATCTCAGAAATGAGGGTGTAATAGTTAATGGTTTTACAAAAAGCAGGTAAGTTTTCAAAACAATAAGACAGTGGAAAATAAAAAAATACGAAATCTGGAGAAGAAGCTAATTGAGGAAAACGCCTTTTTGTCTAAGGAACCAGGATCTGAGAAAAATGGTATTAAGAAGAAACCGAAACTTTACCCAATCCCTGATGAAGATAGTCACATGCCAATTCAGGAAGATTCGGAGGAGATAAAATATCAAACTAAGAAAGATGTATCTTAGCAAAAGATCATGAAAAGGAATTTATTAATCATATCGTTTTTATTTTTTTCACTAGCTCAGGCTTATTGTCAAAAGTTCAAAAATGTCAGAATAATCGAGCCAGATTTTTCCGAGACCGCAATTTTTGTAAATGATTCTATAGGTTACGGTATCCTACTGGAACATCAGACTGCAGTAAATCCAAAAATTAAATACATGACAACGCAGTTGATATTAGAATTTAAAATGTGTTGTTCCACTGTCTCTGTGGATTCTTTAAATTCACAGTTTATTGTCCGGGTTTCAGATAATTCAATTAATCCAAATGACCTGGTAAGTATTGTTAAAATGAAAATTGAAAACACCAAAAGAGTCTGGAACACTTCAAAATCTGAAAAGGTAGAGTTTAAAGCAAAAAAGTACGGGACCAGTTCATACTTAATTACTGTTCCACGGTTTACTCCTGGTCAATATGGAATTTGTTTTAAGAATAGTAATTCTGTTAATCTTTTTGGAGTAAAGCTTATAAACTAGGATTATTGAATTTGAACAAAAGCATTCAAAATTGTAATTGAGAGATCTTCAAATGAGGATCTCTTTTTTTCATTTCCCCAGAATTTATTGAGCTAAGAAAATTCCCTACGGTACTAATGCAAGTAGTAAAAATAAAGTTAGTAAAACCCAATATTCACGTTGTATAGAAGTGTTTCTTAAGGAAAGCAAGATGGAATCAGGCAAACCTGATTCTGCTATCATGCTACGCCTGATAATCAAGTAATTAAAAAATAATTATAATTAGTAAATAATGATATATATTTTTAAACTCCAATAAAATCAATATATTTGTGTGAAAATCTAATTAATTAATAATTATTTTATGCAAAAATACGTCACAATAAGCATAACTCCAAAGAGCAAAATAATTATTGACCGCCTGGCCGACAAATTCGAAATGAGTCAAAAAGATTTTGCTGAAGCAATGGCCAAATACTTTGACACAACGGGGGTAAATCCTAAAGACCTGCAGGTACTTTCACCGGCGGAAGAACTTAAGAAATTCCGGGATACGATAATATCATTCATGCGCAAGCAGGAGAATGATTTTATTAAACCCACCTTCGGGAAAATGGATACTTTGATTGCACGTTTTGTAACGTACATTGAAGAAGAGGCTCCAAGAAAAGGAGATGCCTCCGGCCAAACTAAGGTTAAATCTTTTCCCATCTCAAATGAAAATGTTAAGGATGAAAAGACAGTACCGCTTATCAGTGAAAATTTAAAAATTGATCAACAATCCGAAGAGTATAAATTGCTCCAGGAGAAGCTTAATAAAGTTGAATTGAAATTAAAAACGACCAAAGGTTATCTGGAAAACATACTTTCTCATACGGAAGAAAAATCTACAGGACTTAATAGAAAACCGGTTATTGAGCTTCCAATTGGTGATATTAATGAATACAGAAAATATCTAAAAACACTCTGATGTACGTTAAGATCCATTCATCAAAAAAGGATAATAACAGGGGTAGTTGCAACGACCTGATTAATTATTTGGAGAAGGAGAACCAGGAGAAGGATATCTTCAGTCAGGAGAAATTTTTTGATCAAAACACAAGCGATGTTTCTTTTTGTACAGCTCAAAGCACAATCGATAATAACAAAGGAAAGCTTGGGAAAGATGAAATCAAGTTTTATATGATTACAGTTAATCCCAGCAAGGAAGAATTGAAGCACATCTGTAAAACTGTATCCGGGAGAGATATAAAGAACATCTCACAACTAACCTCTATCGAGTTTAAGCGTTACAAAGAAGCTATTAAAGACTACACAAGGGTTGTCATGGATCAGTACGCTAATAATTTTAACAGAGGAATATCCGGAAACGACCTTGTTTATTTTGGGAAAGTCGAACATTCCCGGTATTATGGCAGAGATTCTGCGGAAGTGAAGGAGGGTTTGTATAAAGCGGGAGATATGAAGGAGGGACTACAAACTCATGTTCACATTGTTGTCTCAAGAATGGATCGATCCAGGAAGATTCGCTTAAGTCCCATGGCAAATGCAAAGAACTCTAAGAATATCCTAAATGGTAAAGAGGTCCAGATTGGATTTGACAGGATGAAATTTGTTCAAAACTGCGAAAAAAGTTTTGATACAAATTTCGATTATAAGAGGTTACAGCATCATAAATTTTCTCATTATCACACAATGAAGAATCGAATGAGGAGTATCGCAAAAAGTCTTACAATGAGTATCGCAAGAGATGTCCCTCTGGTAAAAGAATATAATAAAGCTTCACAGGTAGTAAATACAGTTTCAAACATGGCAAATGCAAAAGATCCCCTCGACGCACTCTCGGCAGTTTTTAAACAAGTACCGGGAGCCAAAGAGTGTATGAAAGCAATTAATTATGCCTACAACCCATCAAAGATAGTCCTGGATATTGGCAAAAAGGTTTTAACAACGACCTTGAATACAGGTCTTTAATTATTGTAAATGGAACACATAATTAATTATTTTCAACAGCTTACGCTTGTTTCAAAGCTTATTTTAACTGTGGTTGTTTTGGTTGTTTCATTGCTTCAATTCCTGGTACTTTCCTATAAGATTAAGCTATACTTGAGAATTCTACTAATTCTCCTCATTCAGATCCTTGTTTACTTGTTTTTTAACGTTTTTTTCACTTACAGTCTGCCACTACATCTGGCAATTTTTATTTTGGCTTGCCTTCTTTCAATTATCTTTTTAATATTAACCGAAACCAATTTCCTGAATGATGCAGGGAAAACAGACCCCATTTGGAGTGTAAAGTTTCCAATAAGAAACTCTTCTCCGCTTATAATGCAGAATATAAAAAGGGGAATAGCCATTTTCGGTAGTGCTGGTAGTGGAAAAACAGAAAGTGGGTTTGTCCCAATTCTTAAACATGCCGGAGAAAGAAACATTCCCTGTCTTTGTTATGATTACAAAAATGGGGAGATAACAGAAATAGCCCATTTTTTCTTTCAGAATTCCACAATAAAACAGGCAACTATTATACCACACTCACCAATGTATTCGGATCGGGTAAACCCGTTTCTCCCAAAGTACATACCAACTGAGCAGCACCTTAGACAACAGACGAAGCTTATCTTTGCAAATCTAAAGAAAGTAGACAACGTTAAGGAATCAGGAAGCAGTTTCTTTGACAAAATCCCAGAGCCGACACTTGCAGCTGTTATTTGGCGGCTTAAGGTAGATTACCCTGAAATGTGTACTCTCCCTCACGCCGTTGCTTTGTGCCTCGTGAAAACGCCAACAGAAATTGTTGACTTTATCTCAGAAAATCCATATTCAAGAGCAATAGGATCTCCGCTGATTGATTCCCTTATCTCTGAAAATCAGGTGGCAGGTGTTAAGGCTTCTCTCTCGCTACCTTTAACTGATCTTGCTCTTCCCACAATATTTTGGGTGATGAGTGCAAACGACGTGGATCTTGACATAAACAATCCAGAGAACCCGACATTTTTAAGCATCGTAAATGATCCAAGGCTTGAAAGAATAAATGCACCGTTTATTTCAGTAATAATAAGCACAGCAATAAATAGTATGCAGATCAGGAACCGGCCAGCAAGTTTCCTACTGTTTGATGAAGGAACTACTTTTTATATTGATGGAATTTCAAAGATCCCAGCAACGATGAGAAGCTATAATATTGCTACAGTATTTTCTACACAGGATAGGGCACTGGCAAGAGAAAATTATGGGGATGTTATTACAAGCTCGCTTCTAGCAAACCTTTCATATCAAATGATTGGAAAAGCTAATGACCCTGATAGTGTAAGATACTACAAAAACATAAGCGAGGAAATTGAGAAAAGAACTATTTCCAGATCCTTTACTAATTCCGTTATTGGCGGTGATACCAGAACATCGGAGGGAACAAGGGAAACATCCAAATATAAGAACCAAGATTTCACCGGGTTAACGCAGGGACAATTCTTTGTTTTTGCTGACGGTAAAGACAAACTCTATAATTTTGACCTTTATCCTTTTAAAAGATTGGAGTTAAAAGTGAAACATCATATCACTGAAAAGGATCTGAACGATAATTTTAATCGGATAATGAATGAGGTGAAGAACCTATAAAGTGTTGAGAAACCGTTCGAAAGTGTGTTTTAAATCTTCATTGGTTATAGTTACTCTATTGCAATTGCTTGGATATGTTACTCTCATTTTTTCAAGAGAATTAATTTTCTCAGATGTAGTATTTTTATAACTACCAGAACATTCAATTTCCCCATTTGGTGAGTAACGGGTCACACTCAATAAATCTCCCTGAAAGGTGAGATCAAACCACGACCCCGCACCTTCACCGCTTAGCCATTGTGCATTCTCCGGTATCACTGGATTTCGCTCAGGTTGAAGAAGTGTAGTTTTAATCTGTTCTTTATTGAGCTTTTTGAATGGCACGAATGGCTGGGTTTTAAGAAGTTTAGGCAAAATAATTTTATTGTTAAGTGAATTGACATTATTAAGCGGTGTAGGTGTCAAAGGAACTAACCACTTAAGTCTGACCTTCTGCCAAAAGTCAGGTCTGCCTGCAAGTATTGCGGTATTCACAAAACGCGAACAATTACTGCCTTTATACCTGAATGGTCCATATGGCCAATGATGAGCCTCCTGCATCTGAATTACCTTACCATAAGATTCCTTAAAATCTATAGGGCAATAAGAGGCATGTATATTTCCTTCCCCGTGACAGGCAGGATTGAGCTGCAACTCATTTAAAATATCGGTATAGTTCTCTATTGTTTTTCCCTCTGATGATATCAAAGGAATTGTTTTCATTTCAAGATCATGATCGGTAATGGAACCTCTGACCCTTCCATGATCAAATGGCGAGTGATATCGTCCAAAATCAAAATAGTGACATTTTTTGTTTAAAATATCTATCAATACAAGAGCTGCATGACCGGCTTTGTAATAATTGTTCCTGTTTACACCCAGCAATTGTGTCAGAGGCTCGTACCAACCTCCTGATTGCTTGCAGTATAATTCTGGCCAGGCAATGGCGATGGCAAACCCGGTGTGATTTTTACGCTTCATGCAATATCTTTTTATTTATTTCAGTTGCAGTTTCGCAGAGATTACTGAAGAAGAGATCAATATCGCTTTTTCTTGTCTCTGAGTTTGCAATTACAAGCCTGATCGCAAGTCGCTTGCCTATGTATCCGTAGTTTACTATGCTCTTCCCGCTTTTACGAAGATTTTCACGAAGGGCCAGGTTGAATGCATTTAGATCTGTTCCTTCAGCGGGGATATACCTGAAACATACTGTAAAAGACTGACGGGGTATAAGCAACTGTAGATCAGGATGATTTTTTACTGTCTCTTCAGCATATTTTGCTATCTCTACTGAATTATCGATGCGTTCACGATATCCTTTTTTCCCATAGTACTTCCAGGCAAACCATAGTTTAACTGCATCCACACGGCGTCCGCACTGGATTGATTTTTTACCCAGATCTTCCGCTTCATCAATATCATGAAAAATATAATCAGTATTTATATCTGTAATATTCTTGTAGAGGGTCTCTTTTTTATTTACCAGTAAGGCTGAACATACCAGTGGGATATTCATCAGTTTATGGGGATTCCATGCAAATGAATCGGTTTTCTCTATCCCCTTCATCAGATGACGATACTTTTCGCTTAGGATCAGAGAGCCTCCAAAAGAACCGTCTGCATGGAGCCATACCTTGTATTTATCACAGATCCCTGCCATCTCATCAATTGGGTCGTATGCACCGGCCAGGGTTGTTGCACAGGTTGCTGCCACAAAAAACGGATGCTCACCTTTTGACACTGACTCCTGCAATGCTTTATCAAGTTCTGCCGGGATAAGTTTTCCATTAGAGTCGGCTTTTACTTTTATAACATTTTTTGATCCAATACCAAGTACATTTGCAGCTGTTTCAAATGAATAATGAGCATGCTCATTAACAAAAGCCGTTAGTTTAAGGTTTCTGTCATAGCCTTCAAACCGCCCATCGGGGAACACCCTGTTCCTGGCTGAAAGCATCGCAACAAGATTGGCATTGCTGCCCCCTGTCACAAATATCCCGTCGCCTGAAACATACCCGGTATAGCAGTTCATCAGTTTTATCATCTCCTTCTCGATCATTGTTGCCACAGGAGCGACTTCATAGGTGTACATTGAAGTGTTGGCTAAAACGGTAAATACCTCTCCAAGGAAGGCCGGGAAATTGAAGCCTGAATATAACTGATTCAGAAACTGTTTGTTACCGGTGCGTACCGAATATTCAAGATACTTCTCAATCTGATCTGTGAATTCGGTTTGTGATACGCCCTCTTCATCAACCGGGAAATTAAAAATCTCTGATAACTCTACCGGAGATTTGAACTTCACAACGGGAGAAATATTATCATCGTTTGAATTGATGTATTTTTCAACTCTTTCAAAGGAGTACCGTAATAGATCTTTGTTATTCATTGGTCGTAATAATTATTGAAATATTTTAATAATGTTATTGAAAATCAATATGGTCTTATTACTGATTCTCATTGTTGTAATATGTATCTATGTCTTTTTCAAAACTGCTGATTGTTAGTAACAGATCATCCCTTTTATTTCTCATATAAAATGGTTTGATCAGATCAAAATAGTCCAGGAGGGTTTCTTCGGTATAGTTATTAAAAAATTCTTCACTGGTTTTAATCTCTTCTGCAACATTCAGAAATGCAGGCCCGCTTGTAGTTGCAAGTAATTTATGTTCCGGAAGAAAAACTTTCTCTTTATTTAAACTATCGTTCAGATTTTTATTTGACCCATAGATATGAAGAGTCATAAACCCGGTTTTGCCAGAATTGCCCATCAAGTGAGTCAGGTCACCACAAACTGCAGCAGTCTGACCTTTTTCAAAAATATCTTTTCGTGATAATTTCAAATTGCCATACTCTGTTTCATATAATCTATGGGTAGCATTTCCAAAGAAATATACACCACCCCATTCGGTTACACCATGGTTATGTATAGCTGTAAAATCACCAGGGTTCCACGTCATAAGAAGGATCCTGAATTTATCACTTTCATATAGTAATCTGCGGCCATAACTTTCGGTACCTGTATGATTGAAAAGGTTATAGGGGAATAGGGCATCTTCAGAAAGTCCTGCTCTTACCATAACTTCAGATACAATTTCGTTAGTTACATCTGTGACACTGTTAAGTTCCCTGATTAAATTGACTATACAATCTGGTAATTTACTGATCATTGTAATTAGTATTAATTTGTTCTCATAGTAGTATGATAGTCGTATTTTTTTAGGAACCTGACAAAAAAGTAATACTTAATTTGTTTTGACAAATCATTTACCTCTTATGAAGTCCACAAACCAAACTTGTGATTGATTGTTAGATTTGAAGTTAATGGCAGCAATTTAGAATTAATTCTTATGCGATTAATTTATATACTTAATGGGATTGAAAAGTAAAAAATGGATCCAATACCTGGCTTACTCTCCACCCATATTTCCCCATTGTGTTTTGCAATAAATTCCTTACACAGGATCAGCCCCAATCCTGTTCCTTTTTCTTTCAGCGTGCCCGGAGTTGAATAATTTTCATCTAGACGGAATAATTTGTCAATTCTCTCTTCAGGTATTCCAACTCCGTTATCTCTTATCGAAACAGTTAAATCTTTGTAATTCTCAAGTATTGAGATAATAATATTCCCACCTGGATCGGTAAATTTAATAGAATTTGACACCAGGTTTCTTAACACGGTGCTAATCATGGGCTTATCAGCTACTACATATACTTTGTGAGGTATTGAATTTGTAATTGAAATTGACTTTTGGTCAGCCACACCATTTAATAAGAGTGTCACGTCCTTAATAAGTGTACACATTTCGAGATTTTCAGGATTGAATTTCAGCCTGCCGGTCTGTGATTGAGACCATTCCATCAGGTTCAAAAGCAGGTCCATTGCCCTGTTTGATGATTGGAGTATGATTTCAGAAAATTCTTCGATTTTTTCGTAGTCCTTTTCTCTGACAACTTCGACAAGATGTTCACTGAACCCAATTATAGAATTAAAGGGACTTTTCAGGTCGTGTGCAATGATGGAGAAGAATTTGTCTTTTGTTGCATTTAATTCTACGAGTTTAAGTTCGTTTTTTTTATTTTCTGTTATATCGTAGCATGAACCAATGTATCCCAGAAAGGTGTTGTCCAAATCGTAAAAAGGCCGACCAAAATCTCTTAACCAGCGATATTCCCCAAATTTATTTTTCATGCGATAATCCATTAAAAAGGATTCTCTTTTATCAAATGCAGTGACGTAAGTTTGTAAACAAAAATCGAAATCATCAGGATGAACACCTTCTGCCCATCCATTGCCAAATTCTTGATCCATTGTTCTGCCTGTAAAATCAAGCCAGGTCTTATTAAAATAATCACACAATTTATCTAAACGTGAACGCCAGATCAAAGCTGGGAACTCTTCGAAGATTTTCAAATACAATTCCTTTGCCTCAGTAATATCAACTTGTTGTTGCTTAAGAAATGAAATTTCCGACTCAAGCTCTTTTACTTTTTCTTTTAAATGTCGAATTTCATTACCCATTTTTTGATATTTAGCATCAGAAATAGACTATGTTACCGGACGGAGTTTGTTTCAATGCATAAAAAATAGGTATTATTCACCAAATGGCAAAATAAATTCTGCAATATTTGCGTGAATGATTGTCATTTACACTGCACGGTGTTTCGTTGATGTGCTTGCAGGTAACACTAATTTTGTTTTGAAGGACATTTTTCTGTTCCGTATGAGCAATAAACACAGCAGTCTCCATCTTTTGGTTTAATAACTGTTTTGCAATTCTCACATTCATAGAAAAACTGACAGGCATCTTCCGGCATTTTTTCTTCTTTGTTATAACCGCAGATAGGGCAGGTTATTACAGAATAAATTTTGATATTCATGGCAGGTTAGATATTATGTCTTTAACAGTGGAACGCTTTTTATAGTCAGGGTCGAATTGCCTCCATACAATTATACCATCTTTATTAATTATATATGTGGCAGGAATTGGTAACCGCTGCGAATCATCAGAATGAGTGCGTTTTAATTTTCCGTTTAGTATGTAATTATATACAAAAAGGTCCATTGAACCAGGAGTAAAAGTTACATCATATGCATCCGATATCTTATTTCCTTCATCGTAAAGAAGAGTAAATTTAACACCAGATTTCGAGGCCATTTTTTCAAGATATTCAGGTTTCTCAGGTGAAATGGCTATCACACTTGCACCTTTTTCTGTAATTTGTTTCAGGTTCTCCTGTAAATGTGCCAGGTGTTTGTTGCAATAGGGACACCAGAAACCGCGGTAAAAGATCATTACCAACGGCCCTTTTTTAAGAGCATCTTCCAGAGTGAAGAAGTTTAAGCCGGCATCAGTTGCTGAAAAAGACGGGGCCTTTGTTCCAACTGATAATCCTTTTACCTCGTTGGCTGTTCTTTTTGTTTGAGCATTTACGTTTGTCATAATTATAAATTTATTTAATAATTTCATATTGCTTATTTCATCTGCTTCAAAGCCAGCTCTGCTTCAGTGACAGGGATTTTACATGCTTTATTCACACAGACATAAATAGTTGTCTGATCCGGCACCAGCTTATTTTCAAGTAGTTCCAAAGTTCCTTCGTTCTTTCCTCCGAGGTATATGGCATCCGGAAGATAATTTTTGTCAAAGGTTTTTTTTATAGCATCCCAGTCTGATCCAACAATTGCAACTTCATATAATGGTTTTATAAAATGTATTTCCAATAGTCCCCAATTGGAATAGGAGAAGATATTCTGCAGTAAATTATTTTGCACATTTTGAAGCATTTGTTGTGCTTTTCGGATGAATTTTTCATTATTAAAATAATTCCCAAGTAAAAATAGATTGTTAGCCATTTCCGAATTCGATGAGGGAATTACATTATCCGATATCTCCATTTTTCTAGCTATCAGCTCTGAATGATTATCAGGGGTATAGTAAAACATGCCTGATGAAGTATCGAAGAAATGCCGTATCGTATAATCTGTTAGTTCATTTGCCTGGTACAGCCATTTTTCATCGAAGGTCGCCTGGTACAGATCAATAAATGCAGAAATCGTAAAAGAATAATCATCGAGTAAACCCGGTACTGTAGTTTTCCCGTTTTTGTAATTACGGGTGATCTCTCTATTATTACCTATTGCTTTATTGGTCAGGAAATCAGCATTTATAAGAGCTGCTTTCAGATACTTTTCTTCTCCAAATGCTCTGTACGCGTCAATATATCCTTTCAGCATAAGTGCATTCCATGATGTAAGAATTTTATCATCAAGTCCGGGTTTAACCCTTTTGTTGCGGACTTTCAATAAAATTTCCCTGCTATTGTCTATCTTAATTTGAAGATCATGCTGACTGATTTCATATTTTTTTAAGAGGTCATCACTGGTAGATTTTCTGAATGGAATATTTTTATCTTTTGCCCAGTTTCCTGTGTTTGTAATGTTAAAATAATCAATGAATAGTGGTGCATCTTTTCCAAGAACAGATTCAACTTCTTCTTTAGTCCATGTATAGAATTTCCCTTCCTCTCCTTCGCTATCGGCATCAAGTGATGAATAAAATCCTCCTTCCGGAGAAGTCAGTTCATTCTCAACAAATTCAAGGGTTTCATTAACTATCCTTTTATAAGCCGGATTTTTGGTCACCTGCCATGCATGCGAAAAGAGACTGACGAGTTGTGCATTATCATATAACATCTTTTCAAAATGCGGTACATGCCATTTCTCATCTGTCGAATAACGTGAAAAACCACCACCAATCTGGTCGTAGATACCTCCTGCAGCCGCATTATCCAAAGTTGATGTAACTGCCTTTAAAGCATCAGGATTATTATTCAGGGAATAGTAATGCAGAAGATATTCCCAAACAGAAGGCATTGGAAACTTAGGCGCCCCATTTATACCACCTTTACTGAAATCAATATTTACTTTAAACTTGTTAAAAATGTTGTCAAGATCATTTTTTGTCAGAATGACTTTATCATTCTTTAGTTCAATGTTCTCAGATAGCTTAATCCCATTTGTAATTTTTTCAGCCTGTTCAATCAGGGAGGACGGATCTTTTTTCTGAATATCAATGAAATAATCAAGAATTTTTATAAGGTTATTCTTAGTGAAATATGTGCCGGCGAAAAAGGGTCTTCCATCCGGCAAAGCCAGAACATTAAGAGGCCATCCACCACTGCCGGTTGTCAGATATGCGGCATCCATATATATCTGATCAATATCCGGTCTTTCCTCCCTGTCCACTTTGATGCATACGTAATGCTCATTCATTATTCTTGCTACAGTAGTGTCTTCATAGGATTCATGTTCCATAACATGGCACCAGTGACAGGCAGAGTATCCTATGCTGATTAGGAGCAATTTATTTTCATCCTTTGCCTTATTCAGTGCTTTTTCGCCCCAGGGATACCAGTTAACCGGATTATGAGCATGTTGCAGTAAATAAGGGCTGCTTTCGTTGATGAGCTCATTTGTGTATTTGTGCATATCTTTCTGTTTACCTGAATTATCTGTCCGGGTTTGTCCGCAAGCAGAACTCAGAGTGATTAAAGTTGCAATTAGTAAAAACGTTTTTTTTGTCATGATTTCTGTTTCTCCCTGCCTGAATTATTAAGAAGAAGTTTTTTCGGACCAAATACATCATAGGTCTGACAATTGTTCTTATATCCTGAAAGATGCATGCTCATTGTTGTGCAATCTCCCTGATTTTTTCTGCGATACCATGAACGGTAAAAATAGCCACCGCTTAGCATCCCGGAAACCGGCCCGAGAAAATAGAGCCACCAGCCGTACCATTCACCGGAGTTGACAGCGGAAGCAAATGTGCGTGCAGGATTTATGCTCATGCCCGACATTGGTGCTGTAAAAGTTATATAAAGTAAAAGCAGTATTCCAACAATGAAGCCCGTGTATGGTGCTATTTTCGTATAGTTGCTGCTTATAAGAACAACAGTAATAAGTATAGCTGAAAGAAGAAACTCTATTCCAAGTGCAACCAGTTCCCCCTGTTGGCCGGGGATTGTAACAACATAATTTACTGTAGGAAATGAAATATAGTTGAATAGAAAAAGTTTAAATATTGCAATCCCAAAAAAACCACCTGCAAATTGAAACGCTATATACCAGAAAGCATCTTCCCTGCGTATCCTGTTGAGAATAAGAAAAGTAATTGTTACTGCAGGATTCATGTGAGCGCCTGATCGTATCCCCCATTTCGAATAGATTAGTAATATAGCAGTAATTCCCATTGCAAGCCCTGTCATCATTCTTCTGACAAAAGCATCTTGAATCATGTTCCTTACAGGCATGTCGGGGTGTTCAATAATAATTACAAAGAAGCAGGCTGATACCATAAACATTCCTAACGCCCAGGCCTCGATAAGGTAAGTACTCCAGTTTTTGCGAAATGCCGGTATTAGTTGAGATTGAATCATTTATTTCTGTTTTTTTGTAATGATAAGATCCTTATCAATGCACTTACCGACCATGCCTGGTTAGCCGCACCCTTACCTTCAACTGGTTTTATACCGTCAAATATTTCTGAAACACCATTTATGCACCCCGATTCATAGAAATGAGATCGCAAGACATCAACAGACTCCTTAATTTTCTTTGAGACTTCCGGCGTATTGCCATGAACATATATACAGGCCTCGAAATAATCTGACAACAGGAAGGGCCATACTGTACCCTGGTGATAGGCTGTGTCGCGTTTCCACTGATTGCCTTCGTACACAGGCCTGAAATCAATATGTTCTGAAGAAAGTGTACGTAACCCGAACGGAGTGTATAGACTCTTCTCGATTGTTGCAAGAATACTTTTTCCTTTTTTCTTGTCTATAAGTGGGAAAGGTAGACTGAGCGCATAAATCTGGTTCGGACGGATGCAGGGATCAGCACTTATCCCAGGTATAATTACATCGTGAAGATAGCCATACTCATTAAAGAAATAAACAGGGAAGTTGGTTTTGATCTTTTTTGACAGCTCCTTCACCTTCTCATTAAAAAGAGAGGAACCGATTTTTAGTTGCGAGCTGAAGTAAAGATAAATATTCAGGGCATTAAACCATAATGCCTGAATTTCAACCGGACAGCCATGACGGGGAGTTACAACATAATCGCCGATACGGGCGTCCATCCAGGTAAGTTGAGAAAGGCCTTCTCCTCCGTAAATAAATCCCTCCTCAGTCAAATGTATGTTATATCTGGTGCCATTAATATGAGATAGTATTATCCCCTCAAGATGATGGAGATTTTCCCTTATAAATTCTTTATCACCGAATTTTTTGTAATATCTATATACTGTATCAAACAGCCATAGAGTGGCATCAATAGTGTTATACTCCGGATAATCATATTGATTATCCGAAAACCTGTTTGGAAGCATTCCCATGCTTATTGTGCTGAAAAAGGTTTCGAGAACTGATCTGCTTATATCTTTTTTCCCGGTTTCAATACCCAGTCCCTGTAAGGCTATCATAGTGTCCCTTCCCCAGTCGGTGAACCAATGATAACCTGCAATGACAGTGTATCTTTCTGTTGATTTGCGTTTTACAAGAAACTGATCTGCTGTAACGCAAAGGTCAGCAAGAAAACTATCTTCTGTGTCACCGGGGATAAGTGAAGAAATTCTCTGAATCTCATTTTCTTTAAGTTTTACAGGATCAGCTACAGACATTTCCTGTTCGGTGGAAAACACCAGATATGCTTTTTCGTCCGGTTCTAGGGTAAAGATAATATTCCCGATGCTGTAAACATCTTCAAGAGACTCCTGCCCACGCTTAAGATCCTGAATATATTCGTTGTTCCTGATCCAGTTGCGTTCTTCAGCGAATTTACCTTTAGAAAAACTTACAAATAATGGTATTGAACCATAATGCGAATGAATTTTCAGTTTGTTTTTTTCCAACTCATAATAATAATCATAACCAGCATCTTCTTTAAACAGGTTATGGTAATCGCGATGAACAAATGAGGGTGTTATGGATAATTCAGCTGAAGTTTTTCCTGTGTTCTCATATTCAATTACAGTTGTATTTGATCCATTTACCATGAAGATGGATTTGCAAACTGAGAATTTGCGGACTGAGAACACAACTCTGGGGATAGGAGTACGTTCAAAACTTTCAATATTCTCGAATCCTTTTGGAAAAACAGTGCATGGATATAATCCTGTGCCAAGATCGATTCTGTTGCCTCCGGGAAGGATAATACTTTCATCAGTTTTTGATACAAGTATTTCTCTCTGTACAGGCGGATTATGCGTGGCTACAAGTAAGCCGTGATAACGTCGGGTGTTTGCACCGGAAATTGTGGATGAAGAATATCCACCTATACCGTTTGTAACGATCCACTCCTTGTTTAAGGTCTCTTTTGAATTGTATGAATCTAATTTTAACATATTTCAGGTAATAATTAAGTAGTAGGAGTTTCCTTGTTGAAAACGTGAATTGCTAATGTTTTTTATAAAGTTTATCGATTAATTCGGCAACCAGTCCGGTCCATCCGGTTTGGTGTGAAGCGCCTATTCCTCTTCCGTTATCTCCTTGGAAATACTCATAGAACAGTATAAGATCTTTGAAATGAGGATCATTCTGATATAACAGATTATCTCCGTGTACCGGCCTTTTACCGTTCTCATCAGGTTTAAAAAGGGATATGATACCGTTGGAAATGTCATCTGCAATCTGATCAAGATTACTGAGTTCTTCACAGCCGGCAGGACACGCTGCTGAAAGACTCTTTCCATAATATTGAAACAAAGTTCGAAGTGACTGCACCAACATATAGTTCATTGGCATCCAAACGGGTCCCCTCCAGTTGGAGTTTCCTCCAAAGAGGGAGTTTGTGCTTTCGCCCGGTTCATACTTTAATCCATATTCATCACCATTAATTTTTACACTATAAGGCTTTTCATGAATTTTAGAAACGCTTCTTATCCCTCCGGGAGATAGAAACTCGTCTTCATTGAGCAATGCTTTCAGGAGTCTCTGAAGTCTCTTTCGTGGCGTAAGTGAAAGGATAATATCTTCGTTGTCCTTCATCTCTTCAATAACGATATAGAACTGGTTATGAAGCCTGTAATTTCGAAACCACTCTAACCTTTTTACAAAGTCAGGAACATTTTTCAGTCTCTCTTTATCAAGAATCAGTGTTGCAAAGAATGATGTTAAACCTACCAGTGAACGAACTTTGAGCGGGATGTACGACCCATCAGGATTGGCAAGTATGTCGTAAAAGAATCCCTCTTTCTCGTCCCATGCTCCGGTCCAGTCTTCACCCATCCGGTTAAGTGACTCGGCGATGTAGACAAAATGCTCAAAGAACTTTGTAGCAACATCTTCAAAAGTTGAATCTTCCTGGGCAATTTCCAGAGCCATATCAAGCATATTTAAACTGTACATTGCCATCCAGCTGGTACCGTCAGCCTGCTCAAGATGACCCCCTCCGGGGATAAAAGTACTGCGGTCGAACACCCCGATATTATCGAGACCAAGAAACCCTCCTTCAAAAACATTATTTTCTTTATGGTCCTTCCTGTTGACCCACCATGTGAAGTTGATAAGTAGTTTTTGAAAGACTTTCTTTAGGAAGTCAATATCACCTTTACCTCCGGTCTTTTTTTCAAGACGGTAAACCTGAAGGGATGCCCAGGCATGAACAGGTGGATTTACATCGCTGAACGACCATTCATAGGCAGGCAATTGTCCGCTCGGACGCATATACCATTCTCTCAGGAAAAGTATAAGTTGATTTTTTGCAAAATCGGGGTCAACCATTGCCAGAGGAACACAGTGAAAAGCAAGATCCCATGCCGCATACCATGGATATTCCCACTTATCGGGCATAGAGATTATATCTTCATTATTAAGTGTCAACCAATTGCTGTTGCGACCGGTTTTTCTGCCTGCAGGAGGTACTATCTGCCCGGGATCGCCATTAAGCCACTGGGGAATATCTATATTATAATATTGCTTACTCCATAACATTCCTGCAAAAGCCTGACGCTGAATGTTTTTAAGTTCTTTGTCCTCTACACATAACTCATTGTAGAATTCGTCAGCTTCTGAAATCCGGGTATTGAATATTTCCTCAAAATCATGTGTTAAAGGGCTGTCTTTAACTAAATTTTTGGAAAGACGAAGCCTTATTTCACTGCTTCCACCTCCTTCAATTATAAGTTCATATAAAGGAGAGACCTTTGTGCCTTCGTTTTTGTTTTCGAACAGATCGAACTGTTGACTTATTACAGCATCATTAATTGCATCCTTAACAAAAGGAGTAAGATTCGGCCGGCCAAATATCCGTTCTGTATTTGTCTCATTTTCAGTGAACAGAACCCTGTCAGGTTTTTCAAACCAGAGATAATAGTCGCCAAGCGATTCGTGTCTGACTTTTACATAAGCTGATCCTTTTGCAATTCTACCTTTGCTTATTGAAGGACGTTCCTTAATTAGTCCAAAACTCCAGAGGTTACGCAGCCAAAGTGTTGGCAGCACTGATACAGAAGCTTGCTCAGCAGCCCGGTTGTGAATTGTTATCTTAATCAGGATGTCTTCCTCGTCTGCCTTTGCGTACTCAGTAAAAACGTCGAAGTAGCGGTTATCTCTGAATATCCCTGTATCGGTTAATTCATATTCATTCTCCAGTTTGGACCTTTCACGGTTTCTCTTTGTCAATTCATCATAAGGGAAAGCTCTCTGTGGATACTTGTAAAGATGCTTCATGTAAGAATGAGTTGGAGTACTGTCGAGGTAGTAATAGAGTTCTTTTACATCTTCCCCGTGATTACCTTCCGATCCGGTTAATCCGAACATCCGTTCCTTTATGATAGGATCATTACCGTTCCATAATCCAACACTAAAACAGAGGTTGCAGAATTCATCGCTTATTCCAGCCAGTCCGTCTTCGCCCCACCGGTAAGTACGGCTGCGTGCATGATCGTGCGGAAAATAGTCCCAGGCACTTCCGTCGGGGCTGTAATCTTCGCGTACTGTTCCCCATTGTCGTTCACTGAGGTAAGGACCCCACTTCATCCAGTTATGGCTGCCTGAATAATGTTCGTTTAATCTGATTTGCTCAGTTGTATTATTTTTCATAGGGTCAATTATCCGTTTGTTGTAAAACCGGGGTAAAGTGTCATTCCTCCATCGACGAATATTGTCGCACCGTGGATATAGTCTGACTCATCAGTGGCAAGCCATACTGCAACAGCTCCAATATCAGCTGGTTGTCCTATTCTTTTATAAGGAATAAGTTTCAACAGATCATTCAATGCCTCCTGAGTTTCCCAGGCATCGCGATTAATTGGCGTCTGAATCGCACCAGGCGCTACACTGTTTATACGGATACCTTTAGGTCCAAGTTCCTGCGCCATCGATTTCATTAGTAGTTCAACACCGCCTTTTGATGCGGCATAGTTTACATGTCCGGCCCATGGAATTACCTGATGAACAGAGCTCATGCATATGATCTTCCCAATTGCACTTGAATATTCAACTTTTCCGCGGGACAGAAATTCACGTACAGCTTCACGTGAGCATAGAAACTGAGCTGTAAGATTTACATCTATAACTAACTGCCACTGGTCAAGTGTCATATCCGTGAATGCAGCATCGCGCTGAAGTCCGGCATTGTTAACAAGGATGTCAACAGTTCCAAAATGCTGTTTTGCAATTTTAAACATTTCAATTACCTGATCTTCTTTGCTTACATCAGCTTTAACAGCAATGGCTTTTGCGACTGCATCGTTCTGTTCTATCTGATGTGCAACTTCTTCAGCTCCTGTTGGATCTGTTACATAATTCACAACAACATTGGCACAATCTCTGCCCATTGCAATTGCAACTTCTTTTCCTATTCCGGAGTTTGCTCCTGTTACAATACATGTTTGTCCCAGAAGACGGTGATTTGGATTTTGACGCATATTTCTATTGTTTTAATTATTCTGTAAAGAGTATTGCATGACCATCCGGGTCACGGACCAGGAATCCCTTATATCCTCCCGTAACAAGATTCCCGATATCTGTGATGGCATTGGAGACTATGGGATAATTCAGATTCGTGAGTTTGTCATATAGTTTTTGAATTCCTGATACTCTGATTGTTGTATGCCAGTGCCAGAGATCATAAGGCTCCGAATCAGAAGGATATATTCTGCCTCCGGGAGGAGCGAGGTACTTTAAAAATTCCACACCAAAACCCCTTGGGGCCCTTAATCCTGTTATAATCAGATGTGCACCGAAAACCTGATTGAGATGCTCCTGTTCAGTACCAAAGTTTTCGCTGCTGCCCGCCACCTCTAAACCGATTATGTCTCTATAAAAAGAGGTGCTGTTTTCGGTATCTGAGATACCTATTGCAGTATGATCAATGCCAATAAAGAATCTCTTTTCTGACTTCTGCCATTTCGGGTTCCCTTTACCCTCAGGATAATAAATAACTTCAAGGTTATGTCCGTCAGGATCGCGAAAATAAAATGCTTTAATGCCTGCAGCTGCGGTAATATAGTCGGGAAGAGTTTGTGGCGATGAAGAGACAAATACAACTTTATGTCTTCTCAATTTCGCATATGCACTATCCATATTGTTTGTAACAATGGCTATATGCTGAAACCAGAGATCATTGCTTTTTGAATCGAAGGGAACTGCTCTTCCTGCAGGTTAGATAAATTGAATAAGCTCAATATTCTCGCTGCCCATTGCAAGTTTTACCTCTTTAATCTTTAATCCTTTCATCTCAATGCCAAATAAAGTGTTCAGTTCATTTCCATGAATTTCATTTACCTCTGAGATCTTTCTGAAATCAAGAACATCAGTGAAAAATGAAATCGATTGTTCTATATTGGAAACGGTTATTGTTACTGAAGCAACTTCTTTTGCGATTTGACCTTCAAGTTGATTTGCATGGATCAGAATAAGCAGAGCAATAATTGCCAGACTTTTTCTTATTGATTGAAATATGCCATTATATATAATCATGTATCAGCTTATTTCAATTTTTCTATCAGGTGATCACCTATCCGAAGTGCCATTGCCATAATTGTTAAAGCCGGGTTAACCGCCGAGCTTGAAGGAAAAAAGCTCCCGTCAACAACATAAAGGTTAAATACCTCATGGGCTCTGCACCATGTATTAAGAGCAGATTTTTCAGGATCGTTTCCAAACCTTATGGTCCCGCATTGATGAGCAGTTCCGGCAACAGGGATTTTCTTGCCCAGGTAAATATTTTTTGGAAGTATATTTACCCCTCCGTCAATATTATTAAGGATACTCCGGAGTTTTTTCTGTAACCTTCTGTGTCCTTCAAGATTATTTTCGGTGTAGTTTATTGAAATGTTGCCGTTTTTATCGAGAGTTATGCGGTTTTCAGGAAGAGGCAGATCCTCGGATGTCATCCAGAAATCAAGCGCATGATTAGCCATTATTTCAAGAACAAAATCCGGTGTGAAGAATGGAGCATCTTCCTTAAACATCATAGCATCAGACTTACCCAACATCTGGATATGACCCATCGGATATTTGAATTCATCATCTCCGTAATAAAAATCATTTATAGCGAAGGTTTTACCGAATTTTGTTGGATTTAGTTTTGTTGACAGAGCCACCATCGCAGAATTATTATGTGCCATATAATGACGTCCGACAACATCAGATCCATTTGCAAGACCCTTTGGATGTTTGTCGTTTGCAGACCTTAATAATAAAGCAGCGCTGTTAATCGCACCTGCTGAAACAATCACTATATCAGCAGAATAGCTTAAGTGTTCACCATTATAAATTACATCAACACTTTTAATTTCTTTGCCATCTTCGCCAGTAACAAGGCGCTCTACATAACTGTTCGTCTGAAGAGTGACATTTGGATATTTGAGGGCTTCATTTATACCAACCACATGCGCATCGGCTTTGCTTTCTGTCGGATCGGGAAAACCATCGAATCGGTCGAGTATGGCCGGAGAACCATTCTGATCATTTCCGTTTCTGAATCCTATGGGAAGAGGAAAGGGCTTTAATCCACCTGATTCCAGCTTATTGTAAAGTTCCTGAATAATCGGTTCATGAGCTATTGGAGCCAGTTTATAAGGAGCCGTTTCACCAGGTTCTGTCGGATCACTGCCACGTAATCCGTGAACTGAATATATTTGTTCAGCTTCAAGGTAATACGGAGCCAGATCTTCATATTTCAAATCCCAGGCAGGAGAAATACCACCATGATGCACTACCTCTCCAAAATCTGATTCACGCATTCGTAACAGAGCAGCGCCATAAACTTTAGTGTTGCCTCCCACAGCATAATGAATTCCCGGATGAAATGTATTGCCATTCTTGTCACTCCATACTTCTTTCGCTTTGTAACGGGCATTAAGGAATACCTCACGGGTATCCCAGTTTTCTTTCTCCCGGGGTATATAATCGCCGCGTTCGAGAATCAGAATTTTCTTTCCTGTTGGGGCAAGCTTGCGGGCTATTGTGCCTCCACCAGCGCCGGTGCCAATAATAATGAAGTCGTAATGTTGCATATTATGGATATATTAATACCAGATAGTCGGAGAAATTTGAAAAACTGACATTGATAATTAAAAATATCTCCTTATTTCGAAGATTTATCAGGCATAAACTCTGTCCCTTTCCATAAACTGTCTGTATTTATCTGACTATTAAGATTTGGTGCCACAATATGACTGCCGGCAGATTCAGTAAATTCTTTCGAACTGACTGCCTGCTGTATTAGCTGAAGAACAATAAAACCCGATGCAATAATTATCAGAAAAGTATATTTCCTGTCTCTTTTTTCTGATTTTCTGATTGTCTCCATAATTTCAAAATTGTTTTTCTGACAAGAGCTATGTAGGCAAAAAAACCGCTCACAGGACACATAAAATTACACCATGGCCTCCTTATAAACATAGAAAGCAGTATTACAATGATGAGAACGATAAACAGGATATTTGAGGCAGTAAGCTGAAAAAGAGCGCCAAAAACTTCGTATTGCGCAACAGAAGGATTATTTAGCAGGAGCGCTGTAATAACCGCTACCAGAGCAATCGACCATTGGAGGTACTTTAACTTCCTGTAATAGATCGGATGAAATATTTTTAACCTGCCAGTTTTACCCAGTATTTCCTGTGCAGCGCCGAATGGACAAACCGAATGGCAATAAATATTCTTACCCGTAAAAATAAGTGCGAGAATACTTCCTCCAAGAAGTATATAAAGGTAAAATTCATGCTTCACTTGTGGCAGATAACCATTTAAAGCTGCAACCATTCTCGAAATAGTAATAGGTTGATTATAGACGAATCCCAGAAAAACCAGAGAGATAATAAGTGATGCCCATAAAATGATCTGATTTGCTTTTCGGTTTTTAATCCATTGCATTAATATTCCAACAATAAGAAGGAAGAGTATAATTATTTCGAGAGCTCCAAAAGAGGGCTGGTTGGATTCAGATAAAGTAATATTTTCGCCTTTGGAATAAGCGTTCCTGATACCCTCCATAACTGCCCTGCTTGTAATTGTTGCTCCTGAAACGGCATTAACAGGTTCTCCGGACAGATAAGATCTTATCTCAACCCGGGATGCGGTTTTGAGAAAGTTGTTTTTTTCAAGTTTCTGAAAGTAGGAAGGAGTTTCGTGGTTTACTGTTATGATGAGTTGAACTATTTTTCCCTCTTTATCGGTTTGGGCTAGTATTGATACAGGTCCATTATAACCTTTCCCATCACCAATATATAAAAACCATGATGGAGGAAGACCTGGAGATGTGAGAAGCCATTTATTGCTGTTTATCTGTTCGAGAGAATACTGTGGAGCAGGGAAGATCTCTTCAAACAGGTGCTTTTTTGATTTTTCATAGCTATTTTTACCGTATACCAAAGCCATAAGAACAACTAAAGCTATCCCCAACACAAAAAGAAAATCGCGATAAACTTTTTTCATAATTATCTACCGGGTATTTAGCAGGCGCCACAGACCCACTCCCAGAATAATAAAAATTATTCCAAAAAGTCCGGTAAAATAAAGTCCGGCTCTCATTTCATTCTCTCCGAAGAGGGTGAATCCTCCGGCGATAACAACATTAATACCGATAAACCACAAAACAGAGAATAACCATTTCCACCAGGTCATATGAATTTTCGAATCCTTTGTCCAGTAATAAAAACCAGCAAGAGTTACCGAATAAATAACTCCCATAATTATCCAGTACAGAGGGCCAAGTATTGGTGCATTTGGAAACATATTCTTAGAATTAAATATTAAACCATTCTTCTGTTAAAAGCCAGTCAGGTGCCTCACCGAAGGTAAGGTTGTCTCCATCTGGAGGGGGAAGGTATTCCTGTCCTCCCGGGTAGGTAAAAAACTTTTTCTGCATTGCCAGCATTGCTGATGAAAAAATTCCGGTAGGATCACGTGGATCAACTTCCCTTACTATTTTATGTATCCAGTTGTTTTTGCGTGAATATGGGCAGACTGCCAGGCAAACCCTGCATCCTCTGGCGTGGCTTGCTGCAACTGAGTTCCAGATTGTAAAGCACTTATCCGCATCAATATTCCAGCGTTTGTAACCCCTTATTACATTTTCAGGACTATCTGTGAAACTGATTGCACCGCTTGGGCACTCTTCGGCACAGATCTTACACTTGGAACAGAATTTTTTAATTCCTATATCGATTGGTTTATCTGGTTCAAGAGGCATATTTGTTGTTACCGCTGCAAGCCTGGTATTTGCTCCAAGCTCCGGTGTAATCAGCACTCCATGACGTCCCTGTTCACCAAGTCCGGCATCAATTGCAAGCGGCGGCATAGCTATCTCGTATGAAGTTGGCGGGACATGAGAACGAGCTGCATAGCCAATCTCTTTTAAAAACACCTCCAGCTTACCTGCAATAAATCTTAACTTTGAATAAGCATCATAAGAAGTACCATAAGTTGGATTGGCATACATTGAATCCCATTCATGTGGAACTGCAATTACAACTGCGTACTTCCAGTGACCGGGCACCTCAAAATCACCTTTGCCCACACCGCGGAGGTAACCCTGGTAAACCCAATCTTCTTTAACCCTGGCTATTCCAACAAGAGAGGCTCCGAAACTATGTGTGATCTGTTTTATCAGAGATGAACCATGCGCAAAAGATTTTAATTGAAGGTTCTCTTTATTTACTCCACGAAAATCAGATTCTTCCGGTACTCCCCGTGGCTGTGGAGGAAATGCTCCCTGTCCCTGAATTGCACTGGCATGAGCTGATGACCATGCATCGGCAAGAAGATATTTATGTTTGTATTTCTTCCAGTTTTCTTCCTGTTCCCGAGACTTTTGCATTGATTTTCTGAATTCCCCAAGAGCTTCCGGATGTTCAAGATAGTATGTCCTAAGCGGTTCAGGGAGTTTTTCAACGCCATCTTCAAAGGTCCACAATGGCATTTCGCCTTCTCTGGCAAAAAGCAATCTCGAAAGCTCTCCGTTTCTTTTGAACAGATCTTCAATATAGGTTATCCTGCGAGCCTCTCCAACCTTTTCATAGGTAGGATTATTTACAATAAACGGTTTGCGGTTAAAAAACTGATCCTTACCGTAAGCTGTTCTTCCCCAGCCTGTATAACTTTCTTTATCCTTACCAGAGGCAAGCCCTGCACCTGCAGAACCGGCAAGAGCCAGAGCACCCCCGGCTATGCCTGCTTTTTTTATGAATTTACGCCTGTTAAATATCTTATTTCCTTCGTCCATTTTTTAAGCTTTGTGAAACAAAACTAAGCAATATTAGTTACAAATGAAACTAATAATTATGCATTGACATATTATAGATGTTTCGACAGAAAAATATTCTATTTTTGATTCTGCAATTATATCTGGGATAGATGAAATATAGCTTCGATACTTCATTAGGTAATCTTACTCAAAGAATATCAAAATCACTAGGGGTTCTTCTGGTTAAAAAGATACAAAAAGGTGGAATCTCAGTTAATGCGGAACAGTGGTGTGTAATTTCGATGCTTAAATTTCAGCATCAGGCAACACAGACCGATATAGGATTATTTCTGGGATATGATAAAGTGAAGGTTTTACGACTGATTGTTGATTTGGAAAAATCTGAAATTGTTGAAAGGTATGAGGATAAAGATGATAAGCGGTTTAAGATTGTAAAGCTTACCGAGAAAGGCAATGAGACCTACAGAAAGATCGAAGTTCTTGCCCGTGACACTCTTGCAGAAGCAACAAACGGGTTAAGTGATGTTGAAGTAAAAAACTGTATCGTTATGCTTAAGAAGATATCCCGAAACCTGGAATATTAATTTTTGCCTTTTAATCTTTGTTGGTGTTCAAATGAAAAATCTCCGGTTTCAATCATTTTAAGAGTTTGCTCTATTGTTGGCCTGTCGCCCCAGAATGTTCCCTGGTAATTAAACCGTACGATGCCTTCTTTGTCAATAATTACAGTAGTCGGCCTGTTTATATATTCAGCATGAACTGCAAAGGCAAGTGGATCAGCTCCGTACATTGCTCCGATTGCTCCTGCCCGGTCGAGGAGGTGAGGCCACCATATTTTCTCAGTATATGCTTCGTGAAATGATTTTTTCGAAAACCAGTAGGAGGGATCAAGTTCTTTCCCTACCATAACTCTTCCTCTAAACCTATCGTGTGTTTCAACAGTAAAAATCCGTACCTCTGCTTTTTCAAACTCATCATGCATTTCCATCAGATCCTGAAATTCTCCATGACAAACGGGACACCAGTCGGCAAAAACCCATATAAGAACAACCCACTTCTCATTACGAAACTGACTTAATTTCCATTCTTTACCATCTGTATCATCTAACTTGAAATCGGGCGCTGCACTTCCGGGATGAATAGAATTAAAGGTTGATTCATCCAGAGTAAGAAAGGCTGAAAGCTGCTTGTCGGTTGTTCCCATTTGTTTTTCAATCTGATAAATAGCCAGTTCACACTGATGCTGAACATCGCGTGAAGGATCGGTTTTCAGTGTTTCACGTAGTAAAGCAAGTGAGCTCCCAGCCTCAATCTGTCCGAGTGCGATTACAGCCTGGCTTCGAACCATTGTATTTTTATCCTGACGAACGATTTGTTCCAGACCGCTGATGGCATCCTTCGATCTCAGAATACCAAGAGCCATGGTACAAACCTGCCTGACATGTTCTGACTTATCAGTAAGTCCGGTTATTAGCTCCGTAGCATTTTTATTGCCTGCACGCACCAGATCCCTGACAGCCAGTAAGCGAACCTGCCAGTCGTCGTTGTTCAGATCGGCAATACCGGCCACATTCAATGTGAGGTCAATTGTCAATGAATTATCTTCATTCAGAGGATTAAAATCATGTGTTCTAACTCTTTCAAGCACATCCTTAACATTTATATTATAAATTCTATTTTCTGTTTTGTTTTGACTCTTTATAGGTAAGATCATAATGACAGTGATTAAAAAAAGGAACAATAATTTTATTGAACCTTGATGATTTAAGTTATGCATTTAATTGATATTTAGTTAGATATGCTGAAGTCTTAATTTTTCTGCCAAGCACCCAGTACCGAGTACCCGGCAACAAGAACCATGTTATGGTTATTTTAGCAGTTTACTGAGTTTTGCATCCAAAGCAGAGCCACGCAGATTCTTTGCTAAAATGATCCCATTACCATCAATAAGGTAGTTTGATGGAATCGCTTCAACTTCATACAGGCTTGCAGCTTCTGATTTCCATCCTTTTAGATCGCTAACATGGTTTTCCCAGGATAGCTTATCGGATTTAATGGCGCCAATCCAGCCATTTTTATCCTGGTCGAGCGATACACTATAAACAGTAAATCCTTTTCCACTTTTAAATGAAGCATCCTTAAAATGCTCGGATGATTTTACAAGGTTAGGATTTTCCAGGCGGCAGGGAGGACACCATGATGCCCAGAAGTCAATTAGAACGATTTTCCCTTTCAGTGATGAAAGTTTAATCGTTTTTCCATCAGGAGCTGTATATTCAATCTCAGGTGCCTGGTTGCCAATATTGAGTCCGACAGACACTTCAGTATTAAGGGATAAATACTCCTTTTTTATATCCGATTCATTTCCGGGAGCGTTTGTTGCTGAGTAGAATAAAGCAAAAGAGAATAGTGCCGCTACACTGACCAAAGATATTTTTTTTAAATTCATGACTTTTAAATATTTAATGATTCATTTATAAGGTTTCAGATTCTCAGTATTCAGTATATAGTACCCTGTATAAAACGGGATAAATCTGGCATGCAACACAGAATCCGAATACACCTTCGAGGAAGGAAAACAATCCGAGTATTCCGGCTATGACAAATGATAAAGAACTGAATGACAATAAAAGTGACAGTATTGTAAGACTGGTCAGAACCAATCCTATCCGTGCAGCAAATATCTTGGGACCTGCATTGATAAAATGATTTTTTACATTTAGCCACTTAACAATGTTCTGTGAGGCTATTGCAATCAGACTGTATTTTGAAAACCCGGAAGCTCTCAGAAAGAAATCAATAGCCAGAAAAACAATTGCAAAAATGTTATGTGTAACTATAAAAGATAGCAAAAGCAATACCGTAATTATAGCATTTACACGAGATATCCGTTCATTTACTTTTTTGTCAGAAATGGGGCATAAAGCATATGTTTTCATCTTATTTCATTTTACTTTATTAATTTGTCGTCGCGACATCCGGATCCTGACAAGGAGAATTTTAGAATGTCAGAACTTTTGCACCAGATTTAAGATAGTCTGTAAGTGGCTTTCCCATTCCCTTAACATCATAGCCAAGCTTTTTAAGATCTTCAGCGACACCATAAGCATTTGCGCAGGCAACACACGCTTCAATAACAACGCCGTCTTTCTGCATGGCTTTTAACTTTTCCTGAAGCTTGAGATCGGTTGAAATAAGCTTTGCAGACGGCCCCCAGACAATAAGTGTTACTTCTTTAAACCAACCGGCAGTTTTTGCAGCATGAGTGTACATTAGAGCAACTCTTTCAGCTACCATCGGATCATCACTTGACCAAACCACTACCAGTTTGTCATGTGTGGGTTCGGGATTAGCTGTCTGTGCTTTCGACATTGCTGACAAGGAAAACAGAATTCCTGTAAACAGAATAATCAGATTTTTTTGTTTCATTTCATTAGCTTTTAAAAAGTTATTTTAAATTCTCAAGAACTGCCAGAAGTAGTTTAGCGCTTATCCGTACTTTATAGTCAGGGTTTATATACTCAAATGCAATTACACCATCAGGATTTATCACAAAAACGGAAGGTACCGGAAGAAATCCTGTGTTTTGGCCGGCAGAATACTCGGAAAGCATGCCAAGGGATCTTTCCGAGGCTTTGAAAGCAATTCCCATTGCCTGTGCCACTGCTCCGTTACTATCTGAATACAGACCATACTTAAGTTTATTTTTCTCACCAGAGGCAATGAGTTTAGGTGGAGCATCGGGGCTGATTGCAATCAGTTGATATCCTAATTCCAGAATCTTGTCCTGAATTGTCTCAATTTCAGCTAAATGCTTATTGCAGAAAGGGCACCAGCCGCCACGGTAAAAAAGTAGAATCGAAGGTTTTCCTCCTGTTATAGCTGCAAGAGTTTCCTGATTACCAGCTGTTGAAATAAGAGATATGTCAGGAATTTTCTCGCCGATCAAAAGAGGTGATATATCTTCTGCCTTATCAGCGATCTGTGCAAATGAACCGGTCTGGCATATCATTATAAGGATCAAAGTTAAAAGAGTTAATTTTTTCATTTTAGTATAATTTAATTGATTACTTATTTTTGGTCTATTAAGTGGTGCAAATTTAATTTTCAGCATGCCATTCAAATGATTTTACAGGCTCATCTAGCGGAGTGTCTGCGATATGATTTACGTAGTTACTTATTGTCTTCTGGGCAATACCTACTATGAGTTCAAGTATCTGGGTTTTTATATATCCTGCAGCCAGAAAATTATTTATTTCCTGGTCGGAAGCCCAGCCTCTTTTTTCGACTAACACAGATGTGAACTTTCTTAAAGATTCGAGCTTATTGTCGCTTAAAGGTTTATCTGAACGTATTGCTTCAACTATCTCATCGGGCACATTATACATTTTAGCAACCATTGAATGAATGGCTGTGCAGTAGTGGCAACTGTTGGAACGACTGACTGTAAGCCATACAATGTTTTTTTCAACAGCATTAAATGATGTCTCTCCGAATAGTCTTGCCATTTCAACATAAGCTTTTAAAACCTGGGGTGATCCTGCCATTGTTGCATAAAGATTCGGAATGAACTTCATTTGGTTGAGAGTATCCTCAAGAATTGCTTTTGAATCCCCGGGAGCTGTTTCAATTGTGTGTAATTTAAATATTTCCATTTTTATTGAATTTTAATTAATTGATAATACATATCAAAGCATTTGCTTAGTTTAAAGATAAAAAAATTATTTAAGTACTGATAATGATACTTTGATGATATCACGGATCTGATTATCGGGTAGAACTTTTGCGCCTACAGATAATCCCTGCATAACACCAAGTAGAAAATTTGAGTATTTATCAATATCGGTATCAGCTGAAATATCACCCGCTTCTATCGAATTTGATAGCACTTTTTTAAGCATCTCTTTAATAAACATATAGTAGTTAATCAGTTCAATGGTAATTTCGTCGTCCATTGGATTGATCTCACCGGTTGTGTTAACAACAAGACAACCCTTATATTTTTTAGCTGATTTTTTATCATCTGTGAACCGATACAGAAAAAGTTCAAGATCCTTAATCCTGGCTCCGGGTTTGAGCAAGTCGCCATAAACATTTTTATTTACATACTCCCTGTACTTTTTTAAAGATTCGACAAAGAGATTATGCTTACTTGTAAAACTTGAATAGATTGAAAACTGATTTATGCCCATTTCTTTTTCCAGCAAACGAACTGAAGTTTGCTCGTACCCATTATTCCAGAATACATGCATTGCTTTTTCCAGAACATCATCGGTATTATATGATTTATTACGGGACATAGTATTTTAATATTTGTCACAAAGCTAAGCAATTGCTTTGATATATCCAAATTATTTTCAGTTATTGCCCTTAATTAATAGGGCATGCCCTCTGTTCTTTGATTTTTAAAAGCATATATATACCATACAAACTCATCAATAAACCGTGAGGTGGATGAATCAATTCTGTCATTAAGAGGTTTAAGGTTTTCGTCAAACAAGTTACCGATTACCGGAAAAGGGAGCATAGAAGATATTGCAGGCATACCAAGTTCACCCACGACAGCCCTTAGATGTACAGCTGCTCTCACTCCTCCGAATGAACCGGCTGAGTAGGAGGCAATGGCTGATGGTTTGAAATAATACTCCCTTTGAAAATGGTCAAGCATATTTTTCAATGCTGGAGGAATGCTGTGATTATATTCTCCGGTAACAATCAGAAATCCGTCTGAGTCATTCAGAATCCCGGCAATTGTTTCCATCGGTTCCGGGGCAGACCCCTTTGGATATTCCTTGTACATTTTATCAAGCAGAGGAAGTTTGTATTCAAGAGGATCTATGAAAAGAACTTTTATACCTCTTTCAAGAAGTTTATTCTCAAGGTATTTTGCCGCTTTGATCCCCTGGCGGTCGCTTCGAACCGATCCGTAAATAACGCTAACTGAAATTCCCATAATTAATCATATTAGTTTTTAGCTGTACATATTTTTTCTACAATATTTTAAAGTCAGGCTCTGAAAGCAGAGACAAATTCCTTTACCCATTCACTGGCAGGAGCCTTCAAAATATTTTCAGGTTTATCTGTCTGTAATATTTTCGTATTGTGCATAATAACTACTTCATTCCCTAGTGAAAATGCCTCATTGAGGTCATGAGTAACCATTAAAATATTAACATTCAGGTCATTATGAATCTGTTTCATTTCTGCCTGCAGATTTCTCCTTGTAATATTATCAAGTGCTCCGAATGGCTCGTCCATAAGCAATATCTGAGGTTTCATTGCAAGCGCCCGGGCTACTCCGACACGTTGCTGCTGGCCACCGCTCAGAGAGTCCGGATACTCCTTTAGTTGTGATTTACTGAACCCGATTATCTGTGCAAGCTCAATCACTCTTTCTTCCTGAAGATCTTCTGCCATCCCTGAGATATTCAAAACAAACTGCATGTTCTGTTTTACAGTGAGATGGGGAAATAGTCCTGCCCCCTGGATCACATAACCTATCTTACGCCTGAGTTGTACAATATCCCAAAAGTGCATTTCCCTGTTCAGTACCTTTATCGATCCTGATTCAAAATCGGTCATTCCATTGACAAGCCGAAGTAAAGTAGTCTTGCCACATCCACTGGGGCCAATTATTGTTAGAAATTCTCCCTCTGCCACTGACAATGATACATTATCAACGGCCAGTTTATTTCCCTCATAGGTCTTTGAAACTCCTGTTATTTCAATTACAGTTTCAACCATCTTTTTTAATATGTTACTTTATGAGGCCTGTTGATTTTAAAAATTCTTCAGCGACTTTCTCCGGTGATTTCTTATTTATCTCCACTTCGTAGTTAAGCAGGAGCATTGTATTATCATCAATTGTATTCCCCAGTTTTGCCAGCAGGGTTCTCAGCTCAGGGGATTGATTGAGTGTTTCATTGCGAACGATAATACCAGCCTGGTAGTCAGTGAAATATTTTTTATCATCCTTTAGTGTTCGCAGATTCATCTGTTTAATGCGTGAATCAGTGGAAAATGCGTTTATGATATCTACTGTTCCGTTTGCCATGGCATTGAATTTCAGATTTATATCGAGTTCCACTATTTTTTTAAAATTCAGTGAGTAAAGGCTCGATATACCGGAGAATCCATCGTTCCTTTCAAAAAAGTCAAATTCAGCACCAAAATTATACTTGTTACTTTTTGGAGCGAGATCGGAGATGGTTCTAAACCCTTCACTGATTGCTGCTGTATCAGAAATAGCCAGGGTAAATGTATTGTTGAATCCGAATCTTGTTACCCATGTGAGCTGGTATTCTTTATCATAAATATCCGATAAAGCTTTGAATAGTGTATCCGGATTACTGATCTTCTGCTTCTTTAGTACGAACAGCCAGGCAGTTCCTGTATATTCGGGATAAATATCAATCTCACCCGATAACATTGCAGGGTGGATATTCGATGTCCCTCCGCCGATGCCGAAGCTTCGTTTTACTGGTATAGTTGTCTTTTCCTCAATTAATCAGGCAATAATTTCTCCGAGTATATACTGCTCCGCTGTTGGTTTCGATGCAATTACAATCTCCGATGACTTTACCGGTTTGAATCCCTTACTGTTAAATGTAAAAAGCATGATGGGAATGAAAATAAACAACATTGCAGCAAAAGCTGTAAATAACTTATTCCGACGGGAATGTAACTTTTTGCTCCTGACTCTCTTTTCGAAGAATCCAATAATCAGATCTGTTACCAATGCCAGTAATGCAACTGAGATTGAACCGGCAAGTATAAGCGATGAATTATTTGTATTAATACCCCGATAGATTGCCTGCCCCAGACCTCCGGCACCAATGAATGATGCAAGTCCTGCAAGCGCTATGGTCATTACAACCATTGTACGAAAACCGCTCAGGATTGTAGGAAACGCAAGCGGCCATCTTACCCTGAAAAATATCTGTGAAGGAGTGGCCCCCATTCCTTTCGCTGCGTCAATGTACAATGGATCCACCTCACTTAATCCTGTATAGGTGTTTCTTATCATTGGCAGTAGTCCGTATATTACAAGTACTACCAGGGCATTTACAAAACCTATACCTACAAGGGGAATAAACAAACCGAACATTGCTATTGATGGGATCGTGTATATAAAGTTCACAAATCCAAGTACAATCTGTCTTATGCTTTTGAACCTCAGAAGTGCAATGCCTGTACCTGTACCGATTACCACAATTATCACTATTGCTGACAGTGATAATACAAAATGCTGAACAAGTAACTCATAGAGGTATTCACGTCTCTGGAAAACTGTGTCAATAAAATCAGGTATTGATCCGGCACCCATTATAAGTATCTGTGCTTTTATTGTTTAATTCAAAAATTATGTTTTGACCCAGAGTGAATCTGTGAACCATTTTTTCTGATCTGTGAAATGTTTCACAATTGAGAATCCATGATTGAATGCAAATCTTTCAATTGAAAGCAGATCGAATTTTCTTGAAAGTTCCATGAAAACAGGTTCCCACCTATTAAAAACAAACTTCTGATCCAACGATTTAATGTCAACCGTCTGTTGTTCTTTTGAGACCAGATAGCTCTTTAAGTAACCTGACACAGGGTTATATGTGGTATGATGTTCGAACTTGCTGAGGTTAAAATCAGCTGCAAGATCCCTGTTCAGTCTGGCAAGATGATTCAGGTTAAACTTTTTTGTCTGGCCATAAGGATCATCATAAGCCTGCATTATAATTTCAGGTGATTTCATCAGATCAAATCCTATTAATATCTTATCTCCTCTTCTGCATAAATCAGAAAGCTGAGTAAGAAAAATGTCAATCTCAGGTTCTGTGAAATTCCCTATATTGGAACCAAGAAACAATATTACTTTACTTGTGTCACTGTTAATATTCCCGGCATCTGTCAGTCCAAAGAAATCTCCTGTTAAAGGACTTATATTCAATGAGGGGATTTCTTTATTAAGCTCCCTGACAAGATCACTATTTGCTTTGGAGCTGATATCAACAGGAATATATTTAAAGTCTGATTTCTTTTGTAAAAGATGTTTCAGAAGTATTTTTGTTTTGGAACCATCACCGGAACCAAGTTCGAGAAGATCGAACCGGGAGTGGCCGGAAATAATTGCATCTGTTATTTGTTCCTTCTGATTTTCAAATATTTCCTGTTCAGATCTTGTCAGGTAATATTCCGGCATTTTTGTTATTTCCTGAAAAATAGCGCTTCCGGCATCATCGTAAAAATATTTTGAAAGAAGGTATTTGGGTGTAGATGACAAGCCTTTTAATGTATCCACTTCAAGGCTCTGGATATCTGTCATTTCAGCTATATAGTATTCATTTTTATTTTGCATCACAACATAATATTAGAAGATATCTTTATTTTACCGGTATTCCTGTTTCATAAGGATTCTGGGGATCGTTGCTCCATTCGAACCAGCCGCCGTCGTAAACTGATACACGAGGCCAGCCCATGAGCCAGGCGTTAAACCATGCTTCGCTTCCTCTCCATCCTGTGCCACAGTAAAATGCAAGATGCTTGTCAGGTGTAATACCATTTTTTATCCAGATATCTGCGATCTCATTGAATTCACGTGTTGTAAGATCGAGATTCCGGTAATTTTCCATATGGTAGGCATCACTTCCGCAATCGGCAAAAACGGCACCCGGTATTCTCCCTTTTGCTTCAATGTAATTGTAGCCGCTAACTTCCCCGATATACTCTGCCCAGCTTCTGACACAAACAAGTTCTGCATCTCCTGACCTGAGCATCTCTTTCGCTTCAGGTGTGTCAACAATCAGTTCAGGATGAACAGGTATTGATGCTCCGAATTCTTTCACCGGTTGTTTACCTTCATCTTTATATGAAGTTTCAAACCCGGCATCGAGCCACGACTGGAATCCTCCATTCAGTACCCTAACATCATTAACTCCGGCATACATCAATATCAATGCACCCCTCAGCGCACCTATGTCTCCGGCTGCACTTCCCGGGAAGGGATCATTATTGTCAGGGTGCATATACTTTCCATATATTACAACTGTTGTATCGGATGTAATTCCATGATTCTCCAAAGCTGTCTTCAGTTCAGAAGGCGACCTGCGATTCCATGATTCAGGAGCTTCAAGGGCAAGAGTATCGATGTCAATTGCTCCGGGGATATGTCCGGAAAGGTATGCATCTCTGTTCCTGTAATGAGCATGAAGCAGAACATACTTGTTGTTATTATATTCATCAGGCTTACTGCTTCTGATAAGGTCATTTACCCAGTTTGGATGAACAAGGTTCTGAAACCTGGCAAGGTTATCCAGCGGTAGATCATTTCCCATGGTCCACTCTGGAAGAAACCCTGTGTATATATTAATATCAGAATATCCTGAAGCAAGGAATCTTTTAGAAGCGCTTTCAGCATCTTTACGATCATAGGAATAAATAATAATTTTGTGCCCCGGAAGTATATCTTTCTTCCTCACAATTTCTATCCAGTCGATGTAATTAAACCATTTTAGCGGTATGCTTCTGGCTCCCGGAATATGTCCCCCTCTTATTTCCCCGGCAAGTCTCCATCCATTATAAGCGTCAACCGGGCGGACATCAATGATATGTACATCAGTATTTCCAATTTTTGAGATTAACTCTTTTGTGGTGATTTCAGATACTGTTTCAGTCATTATATACAGTTTAATATTCAGCTTTTAATTACCTGTACGCCTTTCCAGAATGCTATTCTGCCCTTTATGCCATCGGCAAGCGGCCGTGGTTCAGGATAATACCACGCTGCATCTGCATTGGTAAGGCCATCTACATCCAGAGTGTAATATGATGCTGTACCCTTCCAATGACATTCAGTATGGGTGTCGCTATTTTTTAAGAACTCCTTATTAACTGCTTCTGCAGGGAAATACATATTCCCTTCAACATTTATTATATCATCACTTTCTGCGATGATCTTATTGTTCCATATTGCTTTCATGTGTATATAATTTTGATTTTAGCGGTCACATGTAACCAAGATGAGTATATTTTCATCATTGTTGGTGTTTTGAAACATGTGGGTTTCATAATTTCATTTCTTACAATTTACTAATTCATTTTTACCTAAGCTTATTATTTTTAAGAACTTAATCTATTTTAAAATATTTATAAGTGATGTTGTGAGGAGTACTACGCCGATTATCCGGTTAATGTTCCTTGCCAGGAGATCAGATTTCGAAAGGATTATCCGGCTCATCCGGGCATATATCCACAGAACTCCCATCTTTCCGGCCCAGATCCCTAACAGAAAAGTAACAATAAAAACCGGGGAATTATTGAAAATGTTACGGCTGTAAAGAAAAGCAATAGCTACAATCCAGAAAAGCAATACTTGTATACTGACCAGGTTGAGAAATACTCCTTTCCAAAAGCCCGAAAAATTATTTACTGCACCACCTCCTGATTTATTCTTTTTAATTAAGAACATAATTCCCATAATACCGATTATCGCAACTATAATATAATTCAGTGTGGGATTTTCTTCAAATAACCTTTGAATAAACAATCCGGCCAGTATCGCTGTCAGTCCAAATAAAACTTCAGTTATAGCGGCTCCGTGAGCAATCTTCATTCCTTCTCTGTATCCCTTTTTATGAGAACTGTCGAGGACCGAGAGATTTACCAGACCAAGAGGGAGTGCTCCAACTGATGTAACCAGAATTCCTGTTATTAATGCATTAAAAAAATTCATGACAATCAGTTTTAAGGATTAATAGTTTCCATTGCAAGTTTCCCTGAACCAGGTTCTTTGCTGTGAAGCTCCACTCTTGAAATGGTTGGCAACCAGAAACTTCCGCCATCTATCTGTATAAATATCCTTGAGACTTCAACCTCTTTTTCACCTGAGAGAGTAAACACCTTATAGCAATTTTCCACATTCTTCTTAAGGATAAATGTGCGTTTATCGTATGAAACAAACTGAAAGTATATTTCATCTTCCTTTTTGAGGTCATAAAGGATTTTTACACCATAGGCATATTTCTTTTGTATCCAGGTTAAAGGTTCAACCTTGTTATTATTTGTCCTTTTTATCCAGTGAATCTCAATCGGATCGGTTTTATCAGGTTGACCTGTCTGATCAAACTTGATCGAATATATTATCTCATTGGTATCACGACTACGGCCAATTTTAAATAAATCATATACATTATTTTTTTCTGAATTCCCTGAAAACATAGATCCATATGAAATTGTGGTTGTGAAGATCAAAAGTAATATTTTGATAGTTAATAGTTTCATCTGTAACTAATTTTATTTATTAAAGAAAGAACCTCCACGTCGTAACCCTGATATTGATATAACTGGAACGTGAGGATTCATTTCAACTGCCTTTATCATCTCCTTACCTGAACAAATCTTAAAGTAAAGATGCAGGACCAGATTATTCAGGTTTATACTCTGCGAACACTGTAATTTCGACAGTTTTAGCAATGTTCGTTGAGGGTTTGCCCTTTACAAAGGTGATCCCATAATCTGCGAGAGCTATTATGAATTTGCTCTGTAGTTCAACTACGTTCCCTTTTACAGTAAGAGTTCCATTTTCCTTAACAGGTTTTGTTCCCTCTTTAATAGTCATTTCACCCTCAAAACTGGCAGTGTAAGTCCCATCTTTTGAAAAATCGATCTTATCAAGGTTTGTAATTTTACCTTTTAACTTGGCTTTCGGGAAGGCCTGTGTATTAAGAAAATCCTCTCCATTAAAATGTTTCTGCATCAAAGCTTTTTCAAATTCAAAGCCCTGCATCGGGACTGAAAACACAACTTCCCCGGTTTCTTTGTTGATAGTGCTGACGGTCGTGGTATTGGCTGCCTGTATATCTTCGGCAGGGGTAGTGGAGAAAAACTTAATCTGAGTTTTCGAACTAACTAGTTTTCCCGATGTCTGAGCGTTCACTGTAATTGTTGCAATCGCTAATAAGACTGCTGTTAAAAATGATAACTTCTTCATGATTTCAATTGTTAATTATTAATATTATTATTTGTTTTTACTTATTTACTTTTATTTCAGTTTTTTACTTCGGTCTTCTGTCTCCAGTCTTCCGACTTCTCACTCCTTCACTATATCACACTTCTCAAGTATTACATTTTCGTAAAGTTCAAGATCGCTGTCGTAGGATGCCCCTGAACGGATTACACCTTTAATTGTTACTGTACTTCCAGGCTGAAGATCATCCGCATTGTGGCTGGTCTCTTCTGTGAATGAAGCGCTTACACCTGCCTTGTCTCCGGTTTCTTTTAACAGAACAACTTTTTGACCGTTAAAATCTTCTGATATTTTGTTTACAGTACCTGTAATTATAAGGATCTTTGAATTTCCGTCGCCTGAGAGATATTTCCTGTTGGCATCATCCTTTCCGGAGAGATATTCTGATACAATCTGTGAACTTGTTAACGTAAAATCAGCTTTGGCAGCCTGAACATTTCTTTGAGGCATATTGAACATGTATAATCCGATACCTCCTCCGATAACCACACCAGCAATGATCAAAGTTGCTGCAATCTTTAAAATCTTTTTCTTTTTCATAATTTGTTTATTTATTTTCTCTTATAGTCGTGAGAATTGCATAACCTGACAATGAATATGTCTTTATTATCAGATTTTCCTGAAAATTGAAATTCCACCGTTCAGAAAGTTTATGTAATCCTCTATGCTTGTATCGTAACCTTTCGGAGCTGCAAGCAATTTGCCGTTATGATCTGTAAGCACATAATATGGCTGGGAATTGGTTTTAAAATGTTTTGTCTGGAAATCGCTCCATTTATTTCCAATTGTTTTTATTTTCTTTCCTGTGGTTTCAGATACATATTGTTCGTTTTCAGGCAAAGGTGTTTTGTCATCAACATACAGTGAAATAAGTACATAATCGTTGTTCAGAAGTCCCAGGACAGTTTTATCGCTCCATACATTATCTTCCATTTTCCGGCAATTCACACAACTCCAGCCGGTAAAGTCTAGAATTACAGGTTTGTTGACGCTTCTCGCATAAGCAATTCCTTTATCATAATCGTGAAAGCAATTTAAATTATGAGGACAATGGAATTCGTTATCAGAAATAACTGCAGCACTTGTATTATTAACATTTGCTGATTGGGTTTGCAGGCTCCAGCCTTCGGTATAAAAGGCAGGAGGCGGGAAGCCGCTTATCATTTTCAAAGGTGCACCCCACATACCGGGAATAAGATAAACTACGAAGCCTAACACAAGAATGCCTGAAAGCAACCCGGAAATGGATGTATGTTTCTGTTCACCGTCGTGTGGCAGTCTTAATTTTCCGAGCAGATAAAATCCAAGTAAACTGAAAATAACTATCCATAGAGCAATAAACACCTCCCTTGTCACTATGCCCCAATGGTACGCAAGGTCAACTGATGATAAGAATTTCAGCGCAAATGCAAGTTCAATGAATCCCAGTACAACTTTTACCGAATTTAGCCAGCCTCCTGATTTTGGAAGAGAATTCAACCATCCGGGGAATGCTGCAAAGAGAGCAAAGGGCAATGCAAGAGCCAGGGCAAATCCGAACATTCCTATTGCTGGACCGGTAACATCTCCATTGACAGCTGCCTGCACAAGAAGGCTCCCTATAATTGGTCCGGTACAGGAAAAAGATACTAATGATAGAGTAAAAGCCATAAAGAAAATTCCAATCAATCCACCACGGTCTGATGCACGGTCGGTGGCATTCAGCCATTTACTTGGAAGGGTAATTTCAAAAGCTCCGAAAAATGAAACTGCAAAGACAACAAAAATGAAGAAAAATGCCAGATTCATAATTCCATTGCTTGCCAGTGCATTTAAAGCATCAGGACCGAGAGTAAGAGTTATTACCAAACCAAGAGTAACATAGATTACTATTATAGATATTGCATAAATCAAGGCATTCCGGATCCCAATTGCCTTAGTTTTACTTTGTTTGGTAAAATAGCTAACAGTTAATGGTAACATTGGAAATACACATGGAGTGAGCAATGCAAGCAAACCTCCGATGAAACCTGCTAGAAATATTGCCCATCCTGTCAGTGAATTTCCTGATGGGGTAAAATCCTGATTAAAAGCACTTATCTTATCATTACCAGAAGCAGCCATCACATCAACGCTGAGTTCTTCTGTTTCTGGAGGCAGACACATCTTGTCGCTGCAAGCCATATAAGTAACTTCAAAATTCAGTTTGAAGTTTTCCTTTTCTTTAATGGCTATTTTTTGTTCGAATGATGCAATTTTTTCAAAGTATGAAACAAGCATATTATCGTAAGCCGCTTCTTTCTCTTCAATCGGCTGCCCTTCTTTAACTTTCCCGACAATTTCGAATGAATTGTCAGGAATAAATTTAAATGAAGTTGCTACCGGCCCGTTTTTGATATTTTGAGTCTGACTGTATATATGCCAGTGTTCTTCGATACTTGCTGTTATAGTGATAAGGGCAGTATCTGGTGAAATATTGGTTACTGTAGTATTCCATTTCACCGGGTCCTGAACCTGAGAGAAGGTGTATACTGAAATCAGCAAGGCGATTGATGTGATGAGTGCTTTCATTGTATAATTATTCCAGGTTGTTTATATAATATTATTCAGTCTGTTTGTAAACTCCTTTTTAGGAGCTGCACCTTTAAGCTTATCCACTATTACTCCGTCTTTGAAGAAAAGGATTGTAGGTATATTCATAATCCCTAATTGTGCAGCAAGTTCCTGGTTAGAATCCACATCTACCTTTCCAACCACAGCTTTACCTGCATACTCATTTGATAATTCTTCTACGATCGGACCAATCACCTTGCAAGGTCCGCACCATTGAGCCCAAAAATCGACCAAAACCGGTTGTTTCGAATTCAGAACAACTTCCCTGAAGTTTTCCGATGTTATTTCTTTTGCCATGATTTTTTAGATTTTAAAAAGGCGAAACTTTTTAGTTTCGCCTTTCTGATTAAATTTTTATTTAATTTCTTTCTTAGCCGTCAGCATTGCTGCAGCAAGTTCAGCATCAGTGCTGGATACACTTATCTGATTCAGTAAGGCTTTAGTCTTTGGATTGAAGAAAGATACAAGACCTGTTCCCTGAACTTTTCCAGCCGCCAGATCCAGTCCAATAGATTTAAGCTCTTCAGCTGATTTATCTCTTGTTTCAGCAGTTGTCAGATCATTGGCGACAAACTTAATGGCACCGTCTTTATTGTTATTCATGAAGGCGGCCATTGCTCTTTCACCATTTTCTTTACAAACCGGACACCAGTCTGCCTTATTAACTACTGCAACTACTTTGGGTTCTGACTGAGCCATTACTGATGCTGATACCATTAAAGCAAGTATCATGCTTGTGAAAATTGATTTTACTGTTTTCATAATTTTTGTTTTTAATATTTATAATTTTTGATAACAACCAAATTGTCGCAGAACTTTTAGAACCTGACAAATAATTTAGAATAAATATAAATAGCATATCCCGGTATTCTGGAATATGCTATTTTTCAATGATTTGGAAGATGTACTATTTTACACTTTTTTTTGCCAGGTTTAATGCTTCTGTGAGTTTGTCATTAGATTCGGCAAAGCTTATCTGACTGATAAATTCTTTTGATTTGTAATTAAAGAAAGAAACCATACCGGCACCATCGTGTTTTTCAATGGTCTGTTCCAATCCTGCAATTTTAAGGTCTTTGCCTGTTTCCTCAGTGGTCTGATCATTTGACTGGTCATAGATAATAAACTTAACTGCACCGTCTATATTATTGTCCATTATTGCAGGCATAGCCCTTTTATCATGTGTACGGCATACCGGACACCAATCTGCTTTGTTAAGTACGGCAATTACCTTAATCTCAGTTTGTGCATTTAGTGACAGTGCTATTATTATATTAAGTATAATAGCTATTAGAATTGGTTTTGCTGTTTTCATATTGTTAAATATTAATTGATTAATTTATAATTTTTTGTTGGATTCTATAATTTCAATAATTTTTTCTCTGGTCAGGAGACCACTATGTGTATATACTATTTCGCCATTTTTATAAAGTACAAAATATGGCACACCTGAAATTTTCTGCTCTTTTACCAGCTTGCTGCTGGCATCAGCATTTACCTTTATTATGTTAACCTTATTCCTATATTCTGCCTGAAGTAAATCTATAACCGGCATCATCTGACGGCAGGGACCACACCAGGGGGCGTAATAATCTACAAATGTGAGCGAATGAGTATTAACGAAAGCAAAAAACTCATCCGGTTCCATTTTGTTTTCAGTGTCTGGTTTGGCATAAGGTTCAACAACAATCGGCAAAGAATTCAGATTCCAGGCCATAATACCATGTTCCAGATTATAAATTTGTTTGTAGCCGTTCTGTGCCATAATTTCGGCAGCTTTCTGGCTGCGATAACCGGTATTACAGTATAAATAAACCGGTTGATTTTTTGGCAACATCAGCAATCTCTTCTTAAAGTCGGAGGCATAATAATTTAACTGACCGGCATCTTTTATATGTCCGTTTGCAAATTCAGATGAAGTTCTGACGTCAAGCAAACTTCCCTTCTCACCCTTTACCATCTCCCGGAACTCTGAAGGATCAAGTTGTTTAATATAAGGTGATTGAGCCTTGCTGAATATTGAAAATAATGTAAGCATTGTAAATAAAAATAATCTGTTCATAATCATAATTCTTTATGTTATGAACAAACAGTCGGAGAAACTAATAATCCTGACAGATAGCAGGAATTTTTTTAGATGTAATCAGGGAATGAGATTTTCTTTCAGAATTTATATCCGTGCCTTTCGTCATCATTTGTTTCCACTCCCAGAGACAAAACAATACGGTTTGCAAAATTGAAATATGCCACTACGAGAGTAGCATCAAGAATGGCACTATCGCTTAAGCTGTTTTCCTTTAGTTTGTAAACAATTGAATCGTCATTAAATTGATCCGGCGAACCGGTTAACCTTTCTGAAAAATCGCATAAAAGTAATTCTCTGTCATTCAATCCGGCTTTTTTGTAATCAGAGACAAAAAGTGATAACCTTTCCTGATCTTTCCAATAGTGATTTAATGCTTCAGAATGGTGCAGGCAGCAATACTCACAACCATTCTTTACAGATACAACAACTGCCATCATTTCACGTTCAGACCTGGAGAGTTCCGATTTTGAGAACATAATCTCAAGGTAAAGATCCATGTGTTTAACAATGCTCTCTGGTCTTAAACTCTGTATTTTATGAACATCGGCAAGCTTGCCTCTTTTTTGAATTATATCAAAGTATATTTCTTTTAATCTTCCTGTAGCCTCTTCAGGTTGAATGACTTTAATCCTGTTCATTACAAAATATTTAGATTTTTATCCCGACAATCAGAACATCATCAATCTGTTCCCTGTTCTGTTTCCATTTATCGAATGCGTTCTCGAATTTATCTTGGATCTGGTTAAATGGCAAGGAGTCAGATTCAATAATGAGTTCTTTAAATCTTCCGGAAGAATATTTTTTATTATTTTCTCCCCCGAATTGGTCTTTAAATCCGTCGGAGAACATGAAATATCTGTCGCCGGAAATGACTTTTTCAGTTTTTACTGAAAAAGGATAAGGGTCAATAAAATGTTTACCAACCGGCATCCTGTCTGCTTCAAGAATTATCAATTTCCCATTTCGGCAGATCCACATAGGATTGTATGCACCCGAAAACTCAATGGTCATTTTTTTAGTGTTGATCACTGCAATAGCTATATCTAGACCATCAGATACTGCGGACTTACCTGATCCATATGAGAGTGATGACAATAACCTTTCCCTGAGAATATTAAGAATCTCACCAGGGTTTACAACTTCATCTCTGAGGATTATCTCATTCAGCAACGATATGCTCATCATGCTCATAAAAGCTCCCGGTACTCCATGCCCTGTACAATCTGCAACTGCAACTATTTTAAGATCACCGAGCTGGTTAACCCAGTAAAAGTCGCCGCTTACAACATTTTTCGGCTTGTAAAAAACAAAGCACTCAGGTAATATACTTTTAAGATGGTTATCTTCTGGAAGCATTGCAACCTGTATCCTGCTGGCATATACGATACTATCGCTGATGTTTTTTGCCTGTTCTCTAATTGTGTTTTGGGCCATCACTATCTGTGTGATTTCATTGCCATAAACATTCATGGTACTTATTGAGGCTACTCCTTTGAGTGTTAAATCGAAAATCCGGTTTTTTACAATGACTGTAATATTTTTTTTCTCACGATTTACAATCAGGTCATAAATATCTATTTCTGAAAGTTCAGGGAAAAGCGTTTTTATATTTTCGCCGCCCAGGGATTCCTTCTCAAAAAGAATCTCAGAAGCCGGATTGGCTCCGGTTATTATTCCCAGTTCATCAACTCTGAAAAGAGGTTCCGGATTATGTCTCGCAAATAAGGCAAGACTCTTCATCATGTCATTATCCTTTTTTGTAAATGATGACAATTTTAATATTCTCCAACTGGTTTTCTTTTTGCAGCTTGAACATTCCTCAATCTCTTCACCTATTTTTGCTTTAAAATCGACCATTTTGCAATTTTTGCACTGAAGCAGACCATCGATATTAGAAATTTTTCCTGTTACCAGATTGCTGTTAGCGGCTACGGAAGAGAATGTTGAAACCAGGTAGGGAACCATGAAAGTCAGTAAAACCATAAATAGGTTTACATCGTCAAATGATAACGTAATGAAAGCCTGAGAGTGGTTGATGAAATTGAGTATTAATCCAACGATTATTGCTGTTCTGAATGCCCTTTTAACTGTGTTATTCTCGAGAGCAATTTGCAGATAATAATTTGGAAGAGACTTTGGGTGGCTTATAAACATCAGTATATCTTATTTTGATTCTTCTATTTTCGCCATAATCTCTTTCTTGAAATCATTTAAGTCAATAGCAATATCATCTATGGGCAAGGAACCACCCAATGCTTTATCGAGAATGTTACTTTGCTTTTCATACATCGTGCATGCATCACACATTGCTTTATGAACTTTCAGCTGCAGCTTTTCTGTAAAGGTCAGTTTAAAATGAAGCTTTTTCTCGATAAGTTCAGTAGCCTTAAGACATGATAAAAACAACTTATTCATTAACTTTTTCATCTGACATTTAATTTTTATACCATTTATTCTCGACACATTCCCTGAGCTGAACTTTTGCCCTGTGTATAATCTGCCACAAATTAGTAGGAGCAATGTTTAATTCCTGACAAATTTCTTCACCACTTTTTTCACTTAGGTATTTTAGTCTTACACAAATGTTCCAGTTTTCCGGTAAGGCTTCAAGACATTTTTGAAGAATTTTCTGAAAATCAATATCGTCAAGCAGGTTTTGCTCATCTTCATGCCAGTCTTTCGGTTTTTTATCAGATATCCAGGAACCATCCTCGTCAAAAAAAGTTGATAATGATTGATTATCAATACTAACAGGTTGATGTATCTTACGTCGGTAGTGATCAATAATTTTATGGTTCAGGATTGAAAACAACCATGTTTTCGGGGAGCTCTCACCCTTGAAACCATCTATTTTCTCCGCTGCTGCAAGGAAGGTGTCTTGCACCAGATCTTTGGCAAGTTCTGAATCAGAAACCTTATGGAACGCCCATGAGAATAGTTCTGAAGCATAGGATTCAACCCATTGTGATAATTTGTTATCTCCGCTCATAATATGATAAAAAGCTAAAAATAGTAATAACTCAATTAAAACTAGTCTTGATGAGAGAAAATTGATTTGTTGATGTCTGGTAATATATATTCATAGCCAAAGGTTTTCCCACATTAGATAAAACTACCTAAATACAAAGTCTTTTCAGACCTGAATTTGACTTAAATAGATAAGATATTGTCATTTTTTTGTACTGTTTTTAAAACAGTACAACATGGGAAATTTCACCAGTGCTAGACCTATTGACTCTTTCATCAGTGATAGCTTTCTCTGTTTAAAACAGAATTATACAATTTATAAATTTTACAGATAATCCTATGAAAAAGACAATTTCTTTATTGGCGTTGCTTCTGCTATTCTCTTTTGAGATCCAGGCACAGGTCACTAATGTTCTTAATAATTTTTATACCGTTTGGGTTAAACCGGCAATTCCAATTATTGGGGGACTGGTATTAATAGTTGGTGCATTAGCCAACATTGGGAAGGTCCTTGGAGATTCAAGGGATTACAGAGGATTTATTACAAGCATTGTACTTTATCTGGCAGTATATTTTTGTCTGGTTGGAATCGTTGCCTTTATTATGGCAGGTTAATGAAGTCGTATAGAGTATATAAAAATGTTAATAAGCAACCGTATATCCTGGGATTGCGGTTGTCTTTGTTTTATCTCTATATACTTATTTTAATCATAGTCATTTTTCTGCTTTCTACAGGGATAACTATTTTCAAACTTACCCTTTACACCATCATTTTAATTGTCAGCTACCTGGTCCTGAAAAAATTAAATTCCTGGTGTCTTTTCAGGCTTAATAAATGAACGGTTCCCAAATACTATCATAAACGATATTTATAAATAGGGTATGGAAATTAACCTGAGTGATACCCCTCAAGTCCTATATCGTGATGGACACCGATGTTATTCAAATAACGGGTCCGTAATTTTTGGTTTTCATGTTCATTTAAGAGAAATATATTCAAACTCTGAAAAAGATTTTGATGCTATTCATGATATCTGGTATAACGTATTTAGGGATTTCGAGGAAGGTACAATTATTCATAAATGCGATTTATATCTAAAAAAGAAGTTCGATTCTGCCTCGATGCCATCGAGAACTTTTCTTCAGGAAGCTACGAAAAGTCATTTCCATGGGAGAGAGTATAATGATCATAATTCATTCGTATTCTTCATTTTTAATGAGAGTGGAAAAACAATAAACGACGGATTCAAAAATCCGTTTAAAAAACCCATTAAGACTGCCGAGTATCTTAAGGAGTATGAGAGACAAAGGAAATTTGAAGTAGGCGTAGAGCGTTGCTTTGATTATATAAATAACTCAAGGTACCTGAAGCTTGATCCTGTTACTGAGGAGGTTTATAAATATTTGGAATTTGGTTATTTTAACTCATTCTACGAGGACCGCTATACCGAAATAGATGCCGATAAAATGAAGGTCGGCAATAAGTTCATAGGACTTTTTGCCGTCAACCAGGTTAAACAGCTGGGAGAAACAGTCAAGACTTGTTCTTATGATCAAAAAATGAGTGCCGGAGATTTTATCTATCATACCGGCTTTGCAGATAACCTTGGTTTAAACCTTCCCTTTGATCACATCTATAATCAAATAGTATACATACGAAACCATAAGCAGGAAAAAGGAAAGCTTGAGGATCAAAGAACAATGCTTCATGGAGCAAGAAAATTCAAAAAGGAATATGAAACCGATGCAGAAATGTTGGGTGAATTTCTGGATACAATTACAAAGGATGAAAAGATTATTCTTTCGGGCTGTCACTTTAATGTAGTGTTTTACGCAGAGAACGAGGCGGATTTCCGCTCTTATGAGCAGATGGTGGCCAATGAGTTTAAAAACCTAGATATAACACCTTATGCACCCATAGGAGCAAATAAGAGAAACCTTTTCTTTAATTCATTCTTTGCCAATGTAGCCAACATTGACAAGTCGAATATTATTCTCCCAATAGATCTTCAGCAAAGCCTTTGTTTTTTCACGAACGTTACAAATTACAAAAACGATGAAAAGGGGATTTACTTTAATGACCGGGTCTATAATATTCCGGTTAAAAAGGATGTATGGGACGAAGATCGAAAGAGAATCAAAGCCCGTAATTTCTTTATAATAGCTCCAACGGGTGAAGGCAAATCAGTACTTGCAAACCATATCTTCAGGCAGTTCTATGAGAACGATATCCGGATTGTAATCATTGACCTGGGGGATAGTTACCGGAAACTCTCATTATTGTACCCGGATGATACTGTTTACATCAAGTATCAGGATGGAGTTGGTATAGGCCTAAATCCTTTTTTCGTTGAAAACACTGAAAATGTTTCGGCCAGTCAAATAAATGAACTTTCAACATTCGTTTTCAAGCTTTGGAAAAGGGACCGGCTCCCGGAAGAAGATGAAGCAGTTAGCCTTCGGAAGGTTATAACTCTTTATTATAAATCTATAGAAAGGGATCATAGTTTCCCACAGTTCTACGAATTCATAGACAGTAACAAAGAAGATATAATGAAAGTCCTGGATCTTAATCCAAAATTCTTTGATATTGAGGACTTTCTACATATTACCTCAGAGTTTATCGGCAAAGGGATCTACTCTTTTCTTTTTGAAGCAAAAACGGACGATAGTTATAAGATCGAGGGAAAGAAATTCATCGTTTTTGAACTTGACGAGATTAAAGACAATCATGTACTGCTATCCATCATGCTTCACATGATCAGCGAAGCAGTTCAGAAAGTTGTCTGGAAAGATCGCAGCACAAAGGGGGTAATCTTTTTTGATGAATTCGCAAAAATGTTAAAATTTCCATCAGTGCTTTCATCTGCAGAGTACTTCTATCAGGCGGCCAGAAAACAGGAGGCAGCTATTGGAATTGTGCTTCAATCTCCAAACCAGCTACCAAAAAACGATGCTTCAAATGCAATGATCGATAATACACAGGTAATGTACATTATGCAAAATGAGAAAGGCTACAGGGAGATCATTGAGCGCCTTTCTCTAAAGGAGCATGATGAGAACCAGTTGGGATCAATCAAATACAACTTCACGGGAAAAATAAAATATTCAGAATTTTTACTCAAGATAGGATCTGAGAGCAATATAATGAGGCTGGAGCTGGCAAAGAAAGTTCTCCTGGCATTTCAGACTGAGGGGAAGGAGTACACTGAGGTCATGGAACTTTTTAAAGAAACCGGAAATATGGAGAGTGCAATAGAAAAATTCAGTAAAATCAAAAATGCTTAAAATGAGAACTTTATATGTGTTTTTACTGCTTATTCTGAATTACGAAATCTTTGGTCAAATTCCAGCTGGTTTAACCATGGTTGTAAAGAACCCTACTTGGCAGGCCGAAGATGCAGCAAAAGAGAGTCTGGAAAAAGCCGATCGTATTAGGCAAATTACCACCCTTACCGAACAAGTGAATACACAAAAAGAAAGCTTACAGGCAATAAGAGATGCAACAGAGAAACTTAGAAAGATTAATCGCAAGGTTGCAAATTATCATAATCTTGAACTGGCTATTGTTCAGGTTAGTGAATCTTATACAAGGGTCCTTAATTCTTTGAAAACAATTAGTGATCATAATTGTTTTAAACCCTCTGAATATCACATGATAAGCGAATCTATGATGGGGCTGTTGAGCCAAACAAGCTATGCTATTACTACGCTTACAGTGGTGCTTACTGATAATTTTTCTGAAATGTCCGATGGTGAAAGGTTACTTAACATGAACCAGGCCATTAAAGAACTTAGAGAAAATCTTGGAGTCATAAATTCAGCAATAATCGAAGTTGAAATACTTGATAATCAGCGGATGCAACTTAGAACGCTAAATTATATTAATAGCATTTTTAAGTAATTTATATATGGGACTAGAGTATCTGGATAAAGTCTATAAAGCAATGTTTGCAGGTGATCTTGGTTACCTGGTCATAGTTTCAAAATCTATAGGAGCCTTAATATTGGCTCTCTCGCTTTGGAAGAGCTTCTTCAGAAGCTTTTCAAAATCAGGGAAAGTCTTTAGCGAGGGAGATGAAGGATTTTCTCCCTATACCCTGCTTAGAATGCTTGGGCTTCTTTTGCTGGTCGGATTAAGTACTCAGATTTTAGATGTATTTGATTCAGCATGTGCAATGATCGAATCGGAGGCATTAAGGGGTTTTAATAGCAAACCGGATTTATTTACTGTTTCTTCCTTCCCTGTTACTCCGCCACCGGCTAACGAATCTGCAATAGATGGTGTTTTAAGAAAGATTGGAGAGGTCGTAAATATGATGAATCCTTCCAGCTGGACAGGTGGAGCCTACACCCACATAACGCAGTTCTTATTAAAAATCCTTGACTTTTTAATCTACCCTGTTTTTCTGGCGGAGCGTTATTTTTTTATGGGGCTTATCAAAATCTTTATTCCATTGATGATAGCCCTTTCAATTTTCGATAAAACTAAAGATTATATATACAATGTTTTCAAGATGTATGCCCGTTACTACCTGGTCATAATTCCATATGCTTTCGTGGTTGTTTTTGCAAATACCCTGTTTGATATAATGACTGTTATTATGCCAGTGCCTCCTGTAGATCCATCCAGTATGGCTATCTCAGGAGGGCTGATGGTTATTTTGGCTCTTATCCTGGTTATTGTAATCAAAATCAAGCTTTTTAAAATGTCAATGCCCTTTTTGAAAGAATTAATCAAGTAGCATGATGGACAAACCTAAAATAGATATCTATAAAACCCTAATTATCAATCGACTGGTCGTATGGGGTCTATTGATTTCATTTGTTTGTTCATCGGCAATATTCGCATTTTCCATTAATAACCTTTACACCAAGCAGTTAAATACTGTGTTGGTTCTTGATTCTAATGGCGAAGTGATACCCATGAAGTGGATGCAAAGGGATGAAAACATTAAGGTTGAGATCAAAGACCACCTTGAAAAGTTTCATACTTATTTCTATCAATATGATGCTTTTAATGTTGAGAAGAGCCTTGAAAAAGCTTTGTGGTTTGGCGATAATTCAATAGAGCAGCTTTATATAAAACGCAAGAATGATGGCTGGTATACAAAGGTTTCAAGTTATGGAATAAAACAAACTATTGAAATACTCTCTGAGAATATAGAGATCTTAGGAAATAACGAGCCTTATTCTTTCCGGGTTAAGGCGGGTCTGTCCATCACACAGGATGACCAAACAGTTAGATATTCGTTTGAAACAACCGGGTTAATAATATTTGTTAGCCGGAACTATCCTCTAAACCCTCATGGACTACTGATCACAAGGTTTGCAGAGAATAACCGCATTGAAATAAAATAACTATGAATAAGGAGAAGTTAATATTTTTTGGTGCTATTGGCGTAGTTATTCTGATAATGGTTATTTATGGGGTTAGTGTTTATTCTAAAAAAGACCCTTCGGCCGGATCTGCAGCTGCTGATTTTACCGTTCCTGATCTGGTGGAGAAAGACCTGGCAAAGGAGGAATATAATAACCGGCTAAAAAAGGCCAACTCTTACCAGGAGCCGGAAGTAAAACAGGATCTATCAAAAACTGCTGATTTTAAAACTTACCAGTCAGAACCCCGCAAAGATGTTGAAATGAAGTCCAATACCGAGGACCAGGTAAGAATGCCGGTACCTCAGAAACAAGAACCCATAAAAGTAAAAGAAAAAATACTGGCAGAAACAAGAAGCGTAGCTCCTCAGAAGAAAGAAGAAGATACCGGAGGTTTTGGAATAATTGTTTCTGAAAGATCCTCAGGAAAAAAATCCGCACATGGTTCGCAGGCTAAAAACGACGGGTTTACTGCTGCAATGCTGGAAGAAGACACCAAAATAAAAAACCAATCATCGGTTGTTTTTTTCCTTCTTGAGGATCTCTCGATAGACGGAAAGGTTTTAAGAAAAACGCCATCCTTTATGGGAAAGCTTCAGAATCTGGAAATGTTTTCGATATAAATATTTACCAGATAATGAATACTGATGGCTTGGTTTCCTCGGTAAATAGTTTAATTGTTTTCGATGAAAAATATTCCCGGGGGCTTCCTTATGAAGGAAACCTTAATGAATCGGTTAGGGAAGGTGCCAGTCAAACCACTAATGAAACTTCTTCTGCTATTTCATCTGGTATTGCTGCAGGTACCGGAGTAGGAATTGCCGCCAATGCTGTGGATAATACAATAAGGGCCATGACAAGAAAAAAGGAACCAATCGTAAGCCTATATAAAGGCTACAAAGTTTTTATTAAAAAAGAGTAACATGAGAAATATTCTCTTAACAGTATTGCTTGCCTTTTTGGCAGGTCCCATGACTGCTCAAAATATGGGAGTAATTGAGGTAAATAAAGACTATACCGCAACTCTCAATTTCACTGATAGTATTGTTTTTATTGTTGTCGGCAACAATCCAGCAATTGGGGAGAATAAAAATAAGTATTATGATATTTTCAAAATGGCAAGAATTGTGTAATCCGGGGCAATGATCCTCTTTCCCCGGAAACATCAATAACCGTTAAGCTGGATAATGAAAAGATCTGGTATGGCCGGTTGAAGTATGGCGACAGCACTAAGATTTTCTATGACTTCACCAGTGAGGAAATTAGAAAGATTGACCAGAAGAAGCTGCAAGAGGTCGCCACCCTTGAAAGCATTAACTCAAAGATGAAAGAACGCCTTAACAGTGTACTCTCTGATAAGACAGAATATAGCTCGATCGGCAAGGTAGAGAATGGTTTGACCTTTCAGGTTGCCAACATAAAAAATGATGACAATTTCACATACTTCAAGATCATTATAATTAACAATACCGGCAGCGATTATAACATTGACGGAATATACTTCAAGGTTGTGGAGGGAAAGCGAAAAGGGATGAAAAAAAACGAGGCCAAGATCGAGCAGAGAATTAAAATCGAATTTGAATCCCCTGTGAAGGTTGTTACTGCATACCAAAAACAAGAGCTGGGTTATGTAACAGAGCGTTTTACCGGAGGCAAGGACGGCTCTTTGGTTATCCAGCTCAGGGAACTCAAGGGGACCCGCAACCCGATTATAGAGATATCAGGAGATAAAATGTTAAAAGTGAAAGTATTTGAACAAAAACTCTCTGCAAATGAAAATTAGACTAATACTTGCATTTTTAATTATTTCGGTTTCAGCAGGCGCACAGTTGATACATGTTGAAGGAAGTAAGGCATTGGGAATTAATTATGCTTATGTTAAAAACGGTTTTAACGTCTCTTCAAGAATTACCTTTTATAAAAGTGGTAATCTTGCTTATCGTGGAAGCCTTGACTTTGAAAGAGTAAGCTTTGATTTAAGCAACGCCTCAATTGTATATGCAAACCCGGAGCTGATCTATACTTTCTATAATCCAGGGGATAAGTTATTTTCAATGTAAAAGGGGTTTTCTAACGGGAGTGGAATTCATAAGTAATTCAATCTTGGACGAAAAGAAAAGCCAGTTTTTTGTCTGAGAGAACATAGGGCTTTGCGCTGAATATTTCATCTCTGGCAAGATAATGCTTAACCTGGATCTTGACCAGCGATTCTTTCAGCTTAGCAAGGTTGGTAATGCCAGTTTCATTATAAAAATTGGAATGAACTATAACTTCTAGGCTATGAAAAATTACTACTCCTTTTTTATTCTACTTTAATAATTGTTTTACTGTCAACCAATTATTCTTTTGGTCAGTCGTGTACTTCAACCAGTCAAAGCGTGGAAGATATTCCTTCTCTATGTGTAAACTCTGCAAGTACTACCACTTTATATGGATCAAACAATTGGCTCTACGAGTGTGATCAGTATGGATGGTGTGACGAGTATTGGTGGGCCAACCCTATTACTGTAAAAAGACCTGATGGATCTGTTGCTTTAGTAATAGATCCTGCGAATCTTTCAGCAGAAGGTTCTTGGAATTTTACTTATGTGTTTCCAGCCGGGTTTTTTAATGTAGTTGGTAATTGGAGCTTTTCGTACCTTTCTCAGGATTATTGTTCTGGTAACAGCTATACGATCGGATTCGACCTGAAAGTCGTAGGAACATACAGTAATTCTATAGGCTCAAACGAGGTTATTTGTAATGTTGGAGGAACACCACAAAATATAGTCGATATTTCTTTATCTTCTAATTCTGCCTATACAATTAATTGGCAAAGCAAAACAGGCGCTGGTAGTTGGAATTCTATATCAGAGCTAATTCAGCATCTTACCAACCAACTTATATTAATCAGACAACATCATATAGAAGATTTTTGACAACTACAGAATTGGGTTGTGTAAGTCCTCCAAGTAATGAAGTAATAAAATATGTTTACGCTGCTCTAACCACCGAGCAATTGGAAGCAATCAGGATGTTTGTTATAATATTTCACCGGCAACAATAACAGAAACGACAGCACCAACGGGAGGAAGCTCTTATCCTAATTATAGTTATCAATGGTATAGTTCTACAGATAATACGAACTGGAACTCAATTTCAGGAGCGACTGGGAAAACATACCAACCATCTTTCGCTCTTGGTTATACTTATTTTAAAAGAAAAACTATTGATGCCAGTTGTGGCGAGTTATATACAAATTCGATTCAGATACACGGCTATAATGATTTGGCAGCGGGAACAATTGGATCAGACCAGACTTTGTGCTATAATGCTATCCCAAGCATTCTTACGGTTACTGCTATTGAAACAGGAGGCATTGGTTCAAACACTTACCAGTGGTACGCTTCGCCGGATAACTCAAACTGGACTGCTGCTTCTGGATCTTCCACGAGTCAGAATTACCAGCCACCGGCCCTTACTTCTAAAACATATTATCGCAAGGCAATTATAAACTCATGCAACACGGTTTATACTAATACGATTACAATTGATGTCCGGACGGATCTGTCAACTGGCAGTATTGGTAGTAACCAGACTATTTGTTATAATGAAATACCGGCAATTATAGCAACTCTTTCCAATCCTTCAGGAGCATCAAATTCTTTTACTTATGCCTGGGAAAGTTCGCTGGACAATTCTACATTTAATGCCATACCCGGAGCAACCCTTGTTTCTTACCAGTCCACTGCCTTAACTCAAACTACCTATTTTCGCAAAAAAGTAATAGACGCTAATTGTAGTTATAAGTTTACAAACACTGTAACAGTTACAATAAGACCCGCTTTCTCTATAGGAACGGTTGGCAGTAGTCAGACGATCTGTAATGGCGTCACGCCAACACTACTTGAAAACGCTACAGCGCCATCAGGAGGACAAGGAACTTATACTTATGTATGGGAAAGCTCTCTTAATAATATCGATTGGAGTATTATAACAGGTGCTACAGAAGCCACTTATCAGCCCGGAGCATTAACAGCAACCAAATATTACCGCAGGAAAGTAACTGATGCTAGTTGTGGTAATGGTTACAATAATACTATAACAATTACTGTTAAGCCTGTTTTCTCTGTTGGCTCCATTGGATCAGCTCAAACTATTTGTATAAATACAACACCGGCTCTGCTAACAAGTACAAGCCCATCGGGGGGTCAGGGAACATATACTTACACCTGGGAGAATTCTTTGAATGGTACTGATTTTAATGTTATTTCCGGAGCTACAAGCGAAACATATCAGCCAGGTAGTTTAAATCTATCAACTTATTATCGAAGGCATGTAAAAGATGCTTCCTGCGGAGCGGGTTATACAAACACTATTCAAATTTCTGTCAGATCCGCTGTTACTATTGGGACTATTGGAGCTGATCAAACAATTTGCTATAGTTCTTCTCCAAGTCTTTTAACTACTACCCTGGCTGCTTCAGGAGGGAGTAATTCATTTACCTATACCTGGGAGAGTTCGATTGATAATTCTAACTGGAATAATATAAGCGGGGCCAGTGGCACATCCTACCAGCCACCAGTGTTGACCACAAAACTTATTATCGTAAAACTGTAACAGATCTTTGCGGAAGTGGTTACACAAACACAGTTACGATCAATATAAGACCGGATGTTTATGTAGGAACAATCGGGGCCGGTCAAACAATCTGTTATAATCATGTCCCCGCATTGCTGACAACAGATGTTGCACCAACGGGTGGAACAGGAACTTTTACCTGGCTCTGGGAGTCTTCTCCGAATAATTCTGTTTGGTCGCCAATAAGTGGAGCTGCAAACGAATCATACCAACCGGTTAGCCTTACTTCGACAACTTATTACAGAAGAAAAGTTATTAATCCCTGCGGCTCCGGCTATACAAATACAGTTGTTGTAACCGTTAGGCCGGATCTGATTGCTGGTTCAATCAGCAACAGCCAGACAATATGTTATAACACTGCCCCGGCATTACTTGTAACAAGTTCTTTACCTACAGGAGGAACAGGATCGTTTACTTATCAATGGCAGAACTCAGTTAATAATTCAACGTGGAACAATATCTCTGGCGCAACATCTGAAACATATTCTCCAGGAGTAATGACATCTTCGCTTTACTTCAGAAGATCTGAAACAAGTGGCAGCTGTGGAACAGTTCAATCTAATTCCGTGCAAATAATTGTAAATAGTCCCCTTGTTGGGGGATCGGTAAAAATCAGATCAAACAATTTGTTACGGGACCTCTCCGGGAATATTTCTAACAAACACTTACCCCGCCGGAGGAACGGGTGCATATACTTATCAATGGCAAAAACTGATTGCTTCCTCATGGACCGATATCCCTACTGCAAATTCAGAAACGTATACATCAGGAGCCTTAACATCGACTTCTTATTTCAGAAGAAAGGAAACAAGCGGAACATGTGGAACTGTAAACAGTAATCAAATTACTATAACAGTTCATAGCCAGTTTTTACCAGGAGTAATTGGTTCTTCACAAACCGTGAATTATGGAGCCGTGCCAGCAGAACTGGTTTCCGTTAAGACCGCTACGGGAGGAGTAGGATCTTTTGCATATCAATGGCAAAATTCCATTGATAATTCAACATGGTCAAACGTAACCGGCGCAACGTCTGAAAGCTTTCAGCCGCCAGCCCTGACAGTTAAAAATATTTTAAGCGACTGACCACTGATGGATCTTGCGGGACGATTGAAACCAATGTATTAACAATCAATGTTAATTCATTACTTGTTCCCGGGAGCATAGTAGCAAATCAAACAATTTGTTACAATACCACACCAGCCCAATTAACTACCAGTGTTATTCCATCTGGTGGAAACGGTACTTACTTGTATCAATGGCAAAACTGAGGATGGTACAAACTGGACAAATAAAACAGCGGCTAACAGCGATACTTACCAACCAGGTGTACTAATAAAAACAACTTATTTCCGCAAAAGAGTAACGTCTGCATCAATTGATGATTACACAAATATCGTTACTATTACAGTTAATGATAATTTCATCCCCGGAGTGATCGGGGCAGATCAGACGGTTTGTAATAACGATATCCCGGCATCCTTAAATTCAATTAGTCTTCCATCCGGAGGAAACGGTTCATATACAAACCAATGGAAATCTTCGCTTAATTCATCGAGCTGGACGGTAGTTACAGGGGCAACAGATAGCTATTATGAACCAACCACATTAACTGTTAAAACCTATTTCAAAAAGGTTGTAACAGATCTTTGCGGTGTAAAAGAAACGAACATAATAACTATTAATGTTAACCCCATTTTTATTCCTGGGACTATTGGGACTGATCAAACTATTCTATTTAACACAATACCTCAGAAACTTGATGTTTCAACGATTGCTACCGGAGGAACCAGATCATTTACTTATCAATGGCAAAAATCCATTGATAACTTAGCCTGACCAATATAACTGGTGAAACAGAAGCTTTTTTATCAACCACCAGCCACTTCACAAACGACTTATTTCAAGAGGTTGACCACAAGCGGAATGTGTGGTACTTTAGCAACCAACACGATAACAATAACCGTTACCACAGAGGTTTTGGTTGGTACAATAGGCATGGATCAAGCTATTTGTTACGCAGCAGCTCCGGCACTTCTTACCACTATTACTGGTCCCTCTGCTGGTGTAGTTGTAAATAGTCAAAATTGGATGAAATCAGAAGATGCAGTAGAATGGAGCGATATAAGTATTAGCTACTTCAGACACCTACCAAAGTGGTGTCTTAAATAATACTATGTACTTCCGCAAGAAGATGGTGACTGCAGGTAATGGGACAATTTACACTAATATTATTACCATTACAGTTAACCCCGCTTTCGATCCAGGAACAATTGGAAGCGATCAGTCAGTTTGTAAAACTTTGCTGCAGCTCCGATTACAACTACAGTTTTGCCTACTGGCCAATCTTATACAAAACCTATGGCAAATATCAGATAATAATGCAAGTTGGACCGACATAACAGGATCAACAAATGACTATTACGATGCCGGAGTTCTTACAGTTTCAAAATTCTTCCTGAAAGGTAAACTAGTGCCTGTGGCACTGGTTACACGAACAGCGTTAAAATCACTGTTAATGATGAGCTTGTGGAGGGAAGTCGGAAACGATCAGTCAATAACTTATGTTAATCGCCTTCTGCTTTAACAGGAACGCTTCCCAACTGAGGAACCGGTACTTTCACTTACCAGTGGTGCCTCCCTGTAGGCCACATCGATCGAAGATAGTAATTTAGGTGATGGGAAGATTTACAACCTGGGGTACTTTCGTACAAAAATATACTTTAATTTGAAGGTAACTGACGGATTTCTGGGGAGAAATGCTGTACAAACATATTAACTCATTACTTTATTTGATAGTATTTTGCCGGGAGCTTAGTGAGCTTGGTGTATTTGTTATAATACTGTCCTGCTCCTTCTTTCCGGGACAGCCGGGAGGAGCCGATAGTACTCTTAACAATGGCAGTCTTCTCTCTTGCAGTGTTACCTCGACCGATATCGCCTCTGAAGTAGGGATATCTTTGCGACCCGATGTATTAAAAGTTAACACTTTGTACAGGAGAGCCGTCACAAGTGGTAACAAAGTCTTATTCAAATCTCAGCATTAGTGTTTGATCTGATAAGCCTTCCAACAACAGATCTTAAAACAAGCTATTGTGGAAGGTCTCTACGTTAACAATGTTGTTAACCTGCTTACCCATGAGCTACAAATGGTTTGATTCCGGGCACGCTTATTTAATGGATGGTACAAAATACACTTGCCGAGCATTACCACTGGTAATACTGTTTACGTCAAGAGCCTGATCTAAACGGTTGTTAAGCATTATCTTGAACAGAAAATTTCCACGATATTGTTAAGGTTGATTTCACTCAGGACATAAACTACTGTTACTCTAAGCTATGCAATTAAGCTTACAATACAAGCGTTAACGCCAGTAGTTATTCCTGGAACTTTGAGGGCGATATTATAACCGAACACAGCCCGGTACACTATTACAACACCCTAGGTGTTAATTCCAAAAAATTCAGTGTTGAATTAACTATCAAAGCAGGAGGATGCAGTGATTCAGTTTTGGAAGATGAAATAATTACAGTCGTTAATCCTGTCAAGTAATTTGAGAAAATAAAGGAAATTACGTTCTCCTGTTATTCCTAAACTGGTATGGGAAATACTTTCACTTACAAGCAACGAAAGAATAAAAACCGTTAAGATTTTCAATATTTCAGGTAAGATAATCGAGTCTCTTATTTTGACAGCGAGGTTGTCGCAATTGATTTCAGTTCTTTCTGAAATCAGATATTTATATTCTGGAAATCAATGGGTTCATAGAAATTTAAGAAAAATATCAAAATCATAAAAAAATGAAACCGTTAAAATTTTGCATTGCCCTTTGTTTTGGGAGTTCAATTTTTTCTCATCGTGATAATCGAAGATTACTTTATTGATGTTAACAAAGCCCCTTCTCTAACGCTTAGTTAAAAGGGGGTTACTCTTGAGGGAAACGCTTTACTCTGATTCACTCAAGATCGGTGTACCACTATCCTGCCAATACTTAATCCAGGATGAAGAAAAGATAATATTGCAGGTCTCTTAAGAGCAACAAAAAGCACTTTTGAAATTGGTACTGAATTTATTAGCTTTATAGAGCGACAGAAGGGATAAAATATATTTAGCCTTACTGCTAAAGATTCTTTTAACACCGTCCGAAGAAGCAAAGTTTTCTATAACATTTACAGTTTTTTTCGAAATATAGCCCCGGCAGCACAATTTGCTGTTAAGCAGGCCAGGCGTTTCAAGATATGATTATGAGGTGGATGCTTCGTCCTCTTTATGATAGAGATGCAAGGTTTAGCGGGAAAATTACAGGAGTATGAGTATACGCTT